>JBEICO010000102.1:0-5610 GCA_040383965.1 Francisellaceae bacterium | reverse complement strand
GCATTAGGGGAGAATACTTTTGCTAATAATTTTTCTTTAAACTCGGCGGAATACTGGGTACATTTTCGCATACAGGGCTCCATTGTCGCCCCACTAAGTTAGTTTAATTCAGAGGCGACAACTTTCCTGACGCATGGGGTCTGCCCCCTCTAACGCATAGGGCTGTAGATCTAATTCCAAATGTGATTTATCTGCTGTAACAACTTTTAATAAATTTTCTCGTAACTCTTTTAACCCTTTTATATGGCGGTTCATTAATCCATAAATAGGAGAGCTTAAGTTCGGCTCTGCTAAACGTTTAATTTGATAAACATAATCATCCGCTACTAATTCGCGAGTATCGGTTGCTGTAAAATCTTTTAAAACTCTAAATTGCTCTGCTTCCTGTAAAGATAAGTGATGATATTGATATTGCCCGGATGGATTTTTGGCAAATGCAGGATGCTTTTGATAATAAATTCCAGGTTTTATATGAATAATGTAATCTGAATATTTTACAAGTTCATTGGGAGCATCATTCGGTAATTTTTCACCGGCTACATTAAAATAATGAACCTCTGGTAAGACACTGGCTGTAAGAGGCTCTAATACAAAGGGACGCTTGAGATAGTGATATTGCAAAGGAGGTTCGTAAATTTGGCAAATGATAGCCCACTCAGGCTCGCTGTAAGATTGCGCGGGATCTAAATGTTTAGGTCTATCCGAAAATTGGGAATACAAAGTATTCGCCTTAGGATCTTCAAAAGGATAAGGATCATTCCAAGGCTCCTTATCGCATCCGACAAGACACAAGCTAAGCAACATTATAAACCCGAACCTGTTATTCAGAAAGCAAACTCCATTTGCATCGCAGCCCTTCTATAGATACAATATAGCCCTCTTAGGAAATTTTTTGATATCAAAAAGCTCTGTTTGAGCACAGCGAGTTAGCGCTTGAAATTAAAATATTTCCTAAGAGGGCTCTTGCAACGGACAATTCGATACAAAAGGTGGTGTTTTATGGGTTTTTTAAGTGGCAAACGCGCATTGATTGTTGGGTTAATCAGCGACCGCTCTATTGCAGCTGGGATCGCCGAATGTATGCATCGTGAAGGGGCTGAACTCGCCTTTACTTACCAAAATGAAAAATTCAAAGAACGTGTAGGCAATCTAGCCGCAGAATGGGGTTCGGATTTCATAATACCTTTAGATGTTAGCGAAGATAGCCAAATAGCGACTGCTTTTGAAGAATTACAAAAACGATGGGATGGATTTGATATTTTGGTTCATTCTGTTGCCTTTGCCCCAGCGGATCAACTCGAGGGAGACTATCTGGATCACGTGACTCGAGAAGGCTTTAGGATAGCGCATGATGTGAGCAGTTTCAGTTTTGCAGCACTTGCCAAAGCCGCCTACCCTATGATGCAAAATCGCAATGGATCTCTACTCACTTTGACCTATCTAGGTGCCGAACGAGCCATCCCTAACTACAACATTATGGGATTGGCAAAAGCAAGCTTAGAAGCCAATATTCGCTATATTGCTGCCAGTTTAGGACCTAAAGGGATCCGCGTGAATGGGATCTCTGCTGGCCCTATCCGCACCTTAGCAGCATCCGGCATTAAGCATTTTAGAAAAATGTTGGATTACAACCAAAAGGCTTCACCCTTACGCCAAAACGTTACCATTGAACAAGTGGGTAATGCTGCAGCCTTTTTGTGTTCAGATCTTGCCTCTGGCATTACAGGAGAGATCCTGCATGTGGATGCAGGATATAATATTGTTGGTATGGCAGATGTGTCTGAGGAAACGACTAAAGCTGAAGTTTCAGCTTAATATTAGTCCTGCACCTGCAATTTTTTTTCTAAATGAGTGCTGCTTGCGTGTAATGCTTTTTCTTTAGACTCTGCAATAGCTTGCTTACCTGGAACCGAATCTAGGTATCTTGCCACTTCAAGCTGGCCTTCTTGGCATTCTACCAGAAATGTTTTGGCTCCCGGGATTATCGCCTGACGATTTTGAAATATAATATATTCAATGGCACCTTGTATTTCTTCTATTTTTGGTTTGCCTTGCTTTTGTTTTGTCGCAATTTTCAGCTCGTTTTGAAGTATCTCCAGTACCTTTTGGATCTGTGCTTGATGTTTTGGTAAAGGAGATAAAACCACAAAATGCGATCGTTGCGCATCACCTGAAACTACTTTTTCATCATCTTCATACAAACAATAGGGAGATTTTCCAGTGTCATTAGCAAAAACATAACTTTGACTTACTTGGCTGCCGCGTTCAGGATGTACCAGCATGGAAATAACTTTTGTTTGCTCTAACGGCACTAATTTCAAATAATCACTAAAAGTTCTTTGCTTGGCATCTTGTAAATCTGGATTTGCCTTTTGACGCAGCAATGCTTGCACAACAATAGGTAACCCAAAAGCACAAGCCAACATTAAGGGCGTTTGGCCTTCTTGATTCGAGATATTTAGGCCTATATCAATACCTGATTTTTGATTTAATGCTAATAGTTTATAAATAGCCTTAATATTACGGGTTGCAATAGCAATTATTAAAGGTGTTTTCCCTTCTCCATCTTGCTGAGTATAATTAAAATGGGTATTAGGTTTACCGAGTATTCTCTTAGACTCTAATAAATCTATTAACTCTACAGAAAATGGGTTTTCATATGCCAAATAACGATGCAAAAATGATCCTTGTTCAGGACTTTCCAAACTTACCCCGTTTAAATGTGCACCAATCCCTAAAAAGAAATCAACTGCTTTTTTAAAATATCCAAATCCTGTTTTTTCCTTAGAATTTGGAGGATCGCCCACAGTAACATTTCCTAAACCCTCACTCGCCCTAGCAGATCCAAAAACGGATTTAACTAACCCAGCAAAAACAACTCTATTTTTTTCAAGTACACTTTCCTCATCAGGAAATGGGATGTGGTGCCAAGCAGCACCTTGTTTTTCTAAAAACAAAAATATATCTTTAAATTTTTCAATAGGTAATGAATTTCTCAATATATTTGAATATAGTTGATAGATAACACAATAAGAAATTTCGTACTTTTTTAAACTTAAGGCAATAGATTGCTCTTTTTGTATTCTATCTTCCCTTGAAAGGGGATCTAATCCAAGTGCTAAACAATTTTCAATAGCTATCGTTAGTTCTGGGAAATAGTGATCTTTGTGAAGAGGTACCCCTAACTCCCGTTTTGCGGTCCCAATATAAGGCGCCCGAAGCGTGTACATTTTTTTTGGCATCTTACTTTCAAAAGCGTGATCAGAAATTTTATCATGGTTATCCGCAAAAAATACTTGGCCAGTTTGGTCTGATATTTCATATAAAACAGGTATTATTTTAGGCATAGGGGTAACTCCAAAACAAAAGAGCTACCAAGATAACTTATTTCCTAAAAAAAATCAAGACTTCTTTTTCTTCACAAACTTCATTAAGCGTTGGCGCTTATATTCTTGCCTAGGGGTTAGGGTATTACGCTTCCCCGCATAGGGATTATCACTGGTTTTAAATTCTAGCCGAATGGGAGTACCTACAATTTTTAAATGTTTTCTAAAGGTATTCATTAAATACCGTTTGTACGTCTCGGGCACATGGTCGGTTTGATTACCATGAATAATAATAAGAGGCGGCTTGTGACCACCAGTATGTGCATAACGCAATTTGATCCGTCTGCCATGGACCATGGGAGGGGTATGTTGTTCTACCGCGACTCTTAAAACACGTGTTAATTGTGCGGTGGTTAATACTTTAGTTGCTGATTCGTATGCCTTTTGCACCGAGCCAAATAGTGTCGGAACGCCTGATCCCTGTAATGCCGAAATATAATGCACTTTAGCAAATGCCGCAAACTCTAAACGATACGTCAACGTTTTTTTAACAAAATCGCGCTGCTCAGTATCAATATCATCCCATTTATTAACTGCCACCACCAAAGAGCGCCCCGCTTCTAATACAAATCCCAATAAGCCTAGATCTTGATCCGTCACACCTTCTTTGGCATCTAATACCAATATCACCACATGACAATCTTCAATGGCTTGTAATGTTTTAACGACTGAGAATTTTTCAACCACTTCAGATACTCTGGCACGACGTCTTACACCAGCAGTATCAATAATAGTATATCGTGCACCATTTCTTTCTAAAGGAATATAAATACTGTCTCGAGTGGTTCCTGGAAGATCAAACACCACAACCCGTTCTTCACCCAAGATCCGATTCACCAACGTAGACTTGCCTACATTTGGTCGACCCACAATGGCAATTTTAATGCCCTGCTCTGTTAAGGTTTCTGATCCATCTTCTACCCTCTTTGGAAAAGGCGCTAATGCAGTCTCAATCATAGAGAGGATCCCTTGCCCATGACTGGCAGCAATGGGAATGGCCTCTCCTAATCCTAAGCGATAAAAATCCGCTAGGGCTACATCGGTATTTAGACCATCGGTTTTATTCACCACCAAATGGACTTTCTTTTCTTTGGTACGAAGTTTTTTAGCAATATCTTGATCAGCTGGGACGAGTCCGCTTCTACCATCCACTAAAAACAAAATAACATCAGCTTCTTCGACAGCTTGCCAGGATTGCTCTTCAGCAAGAGTGTCTACTTCTCCTTCATGAAAGCCAAGTCCACCTGTATCAATCACAATAAAAGGCCAATCGCTGATTTGTCCTTGACCATATTGACGATCCCGGGTCACACCAGGCAAATCAACCACCAAAGCACCACGGCTTCGGGTTAATTGATTAAATAACGTCGACTTACCCACATTTGGGCGGCCAACAATAGCTACAACTGGTACCACTTTAATTCCCCTGTGAGGCTTCCACAATAGGATTAATGTGAATAGCTCCCACTTTACCGCTCTTACCAAGAACATACAAAGTGTCATCTTTTACAATGGGTGTGGATTGTATTCCGCTTCCACCAAAGGATATCTGCCCCACAAAAGAACCATCGCTCTGTAACATCCAGTGTAAATAACCTTCTTCATCTCCCACAACCACATAATCAAGCATTATGGTTGGTTGCGATAAAATTCTGCCGGATAATCCAGCTTGTTTCCATAGTACTTCGCCCGACTTTCGGTTAAGCGCCCAAACAACCCCAGTGGGATCGGAAACAATCACAGAACGCTCTGTCACCGCAATCCCAGAAAAAGAAGAAAGTTCCTTTTCCCAAACAGGCACACCTGTTTCTAATTCTAAGGCTGCTACTTGTCCTTGAAAGCTCACGGCATACACTTTTTTATCTTTGATAATAGGATCCGTGCACACATCTACCATTCTTTGGAGATCTGAACGGCCTTTAGAAATGGCAATTTCACGCTCCCAGTCCACACTCCCATCTCGTCTATCAAAGGCAATTAATTTTCCATTGGAAAAGCCCACTAATACATCGTGACCAAACAATATCGGACTACTACTTTGTCGTAACATTAAAGAAGGCGTATTCACTTGGTAACGCCATATTTCATTGCCATTTTCTGCATTTAACGCTAAAACACTGCCATTTAACACATGTACAAAAATAGTTTTTCCATCTCCTGCCGGAGCGGCTACCACGGGCCCTGCTACTTCTCTTTTCCACAAAAATTCCCCATCTTCTTTGTG
>JBEICO010000101.1:0-5726 GCA_040383965.1 Francisellaceae bacterium | reverse complement strand
TCACTAGAAGGGACAGAACCCGCTCAGATCATTAAAATCCTGTTTAATGAAAGTAAAATTAATCAGCTCGTAAAATCGGCACATAAATCGGTTTGGGATAAAAATCGACCTTTAACATTAATTTGGTGTGTTATTGATAGAGGAGAAAGTACCCATTGGTTGGGGGGAGATCAAGAGTTACCTTTGGTAGAAGAAATATCTAACAGTTTAAATGCACGTGCGATCCCTCATCTTTTTCCACTCTTCGATTTATCGGACACAACACAAGTTTCAGAACTTGATATTGTAAACGAATCTCTTGAGTCCTTAGTACAGAATTCTAAACGTTATGAACCAGACGTTATTTTATTGGGACACATTAGCCAAAAAGATAAAGTCTGGCAAGGACATTGGACATTGGTACGCGCTGGCGAAAAAACATCTTGGGATACTTCTGATCGAGAGTTGAATACAGTATTAAATAAAACAGCTGAAGATCTTACTTCTAGATTATCAGGACAAGAAGTATTGGCTTTAACAGTTGAACCAAAGGCTTCTCATAAGTTAACGCTTTCCATTATGGGTATAATGAACTCAGAGCAATATTCCAAAGTGCTTGAGTATTTAGGGCATTTGCCTTCTGTTTCAAAAGTAGAAGTAGCAGAAGTAATGTCAGAAAAAACACTTTTTCATGTCTACACCACAATGGATAAAGACAATATGACGAAAGTTATTCTCGAGGGAAGGCTTTTAATAGAAAGTCCATCGATTGGGGAAATGGGAGGAGATCAATTGTCCTATCGGTTAACGGGAGGTTAATCATTTGTGATTGATCAGCTACCGCTTAATATTCAACTACGCGATGATGCTACCTTATTAAGCTATTATTCAGGAGAGAATCAAGAAGCTCTAAATGCTGTTACTAAAATGGCAGCAGGGCAAGGCGAGTTTTTTTTGTATCTCTGGGGGCAGTTAGGTGTTGGTCGCACGCATTTATGTCAAGCGGCTTGTCATGCCGCAGCTGTACATAATAAATCTGCATTTTATTTATCCCTAGAAGAAAATACACAATATTCTATTGATATTTTCCAAGGGCTTGAAAATTTGGATCTGGTTTGTATTGATGATATAGATAAAATTTCAGGAAACGCCAAATGGGAAGAGGCTTTATTTCATTTTTTTAATCGAATTCAATTCCAAAAAGGCAGATTATTAATCGCGGCAGATGTTGCGCCAAAAGAATTAAAAATACATTTACTCGATCTAAAATCAAGACTTGCTTCAGGCGTTACTTACCAGTTACATCGGTTAGATGATGAGCAAAAAATTAGTGCGTTACAATTGCGAGCGGAGCAAAGAGGCATAAAATTAACTAAAACTGTAGGACAATTTTTATTAAGCCGCTGTTCTCGGAACATGTCAGAATTATTTAACACGTTGGAAAAGTTAGATCGCGCTTCTCTAGCAGAACAACGGCGCCTCACGATCCCTTTTATTAAAGAAATCTTGGAAATTTGACACCAAAATGGTCAAATCAACTTCAAGGTAATACTCGCTAAACGTTTTCCAAGTGCCATACACAATGTTTTTTCATCTTCCGTGATAGGCAATTTACTATCAGGTCCTGCCACATGAGTTGGTCCATAAGGGGTTCCGCCAGATGTGGTGGTAATTAAGGTAGATTCTGTAAAAGGAATACCAACGATAAGTGCTCCATGATGGATCAGAGGTAACATCATACTGAGTAACGTGCTTTCTTGACCACCATGTAAGCTTGCTGATGAACTAAATACTGCAGCTGGCTTTCCTGCCAAATCGCCAGCAAACCATAAATTAGCTGTACTATCGATAAAATATTTTAAGGGAGCAGCCATGTTACCAAATCGGGTTGGGCTACCAAGCGCTAAGCCACTGCAGGTTTTAAGATCTTCCAGAGTAACATAGGGATCTCCTGTTTCTGGCACTGTAGGCTCTACACTTTCGGTGACAGTTGAAATGGCGGGCACGGTTCTAATTTTTGCCTCAACGCCAGAAATACTATTCACACCACGAGCGATTAAATTAGCCATGGTTCTGGTTGCGCCATAGCGGCTATAATAAAGCACTAATACAGTAGGTAGCATAAACTAAACTCCTGAAGGATGAGTCTTAGCCTAACATGAGGTAAAATTAAATGGGAAGCATTTGTTTACATTGTTTTGTGTCTGGACGCGTCCAAGGCGTATTTTATCGCCGAGCTACCTATGAAGAAGGCATAAAGCGAAAATTAACGGGTTGGGTAAAAAATTTAGCAGATGGTCGAGTTGAAGTGGTGATATGTGGCGAAGAAAAGGCTGTATATGCCATGCAAGAGTGGTTATGGGAAGGATCAAAAGCAGCAGAAGTGATGGATGTTGAAATTATTGAAGAGCCTCTGCAAACATATGCTTCTTTCGAAGTGAGGTAAACATAAAAATGGATAGTCTGTTACAAGTCATTGTTTTGTCCTTAGTACAAGGTCTTACGGAATTTTTGCCGGTGTCGAGCTCTGCTCATCTTATATTGGTGCCAACTCTATTGGGATGGGAGGATCAAGGCTTGGCTTTTGATGTCGCTGTTCATTTTGGAACATTGCTCGCAGTAATTGGATATTTTCGATTAGAAATTTTAAAGATGTTACAGGATTTTGGAGATTCTTTAAGGGGCAAAGGGACTAGCGTTTATGCAAAACGATTTTGGATGATAGGTTTTGCAACCATTCCCGTCGGCCTAGTTGGCATCACGTGTAGAAACCTTGTAGAAGTTTATTTGCGATCTCCTATCGTTATTGCAGTTTCAACCCTGGGTTTTGCCGGGGTGCTCTGGATAGCAGATCGAATAGGCAAACAACGTCGTGAACTGAATGCCTTAAATCGTTTTGATGTATTGTGGATAGGTTTATTGCAAGCGCTTTCTTTGATCCCAGGGACTTCCCGTTCGGGTATTACCTTAACCGCAGGGTTATTTCGGGGCTTAAGTCGGGAAGCAGCCGCAGAGTTCTCATTTCTATTATCTATCCCAGTTATTCTCTGTGCAGGAGGATTAGAAACCTTAAAACTTTTAAAAAGCTCTGTAGAGGTTAATTGGGGTTTTCTAGGGTTAGGGGTGGGAATATCGGCTATCAGTGGTTATTTTTGTATTGTTTATTTTCTGAAGCTACTAAATAAAATAGGGCTTTTTCCGTTTATTCTCTACCGGTTTTGTTTAGGCATATTTTTAGCGTGGTATTTTTATCCTGTTTGAAAAGAGGAATCATTCGTCTTAACAAACAGTCTTTCTCGCTTTAATTCTTCTTGATAGAAAATGGTTAAACCAATTGAGAAAATCATGATAGAGGCAAAGTAGTGCCAGGTAATGGTTTCTTCCAGAAAATACCAGCCGAAGAAAGAAGCAAAAAAGGGCGTTACTAATCCTGCAAAGGACATAAACGTTGCACTATAGCGCTTTAATAGATAACCATATAAATTGTAACAAATAAAGTTTGAAATAACACACATGATGATCGTATTTTGTATAAAAGGTGCTACGGATGTTACTGGGATTGGATCCCAAGCTTCTCCTGAAAAATATGAATGTAGTAAGGCTAAGCTGCCACCCAATGTCATGCTGATCCCGTTTGCTAATAGTGGGGTGTATTGATAATCGTTGATAACTTTCTTTAATAAAATCCAACCATAAACACTACAAAAAACAGCTGTTAACAGAGCAATTTCAGGAAGAGAAACTCCCGAAATATCTTGGGCAAATTGATCCGAGGTAGATTGCGTCATGAAAATGGGAATAAGACCCATAAAACCGATACAGAGCCCTATCCATTTTTTAAGAGAGAGCATTTCTTTCAAAACTATATAGGCAACTAAAGCAGCTAAAAAGGGAGATAAGCTATAGATTAAACACGCTTTGGCAGAGATCATGTGTTGGATCCCCCAAATTTCTGCAATATTGGTGAGGTAAATATTTAAAAATCCAAGCAGAAAGAGAGACTTCAAATGAGACACTTTAAAATTAAAAGATTTCCGATTAAAAATAAATTGATGGAGCAGCAACATTAAACCTGCAAATGCCATTCTAGATCCAATAAGAAAGAAGGGCTCACTGTATTGTAAAGTATCTTTACTGAGACCAAAGAGGCTAGCGAACATGGCAAATAACAGAATGACAAGTATCATGGAATATCCTTTAAGGGTAAGTTAAAAGTATAAATTAGCCCGATAATATCATACTTTAAGCAGAAAAATCACCTGTCTTTGTCAGTTGTATATACATTCACCCGCTTTTTCAAAAAGGAAAGTAATTGGCTTTTTGGGACGGCTTCTGAGGTTTCACTTTGTCTGTTCTTATATTCGTAAGTATCTAGAGCAAGACCTTTTTCGCTAACCACAACTCGGTGTGGTATTCCTATTAATTCAGCATCTGAAAACATCACCCCAGGGCGTTCATCACGATCATCGAGTAATACTTCAAGTCCTGCTGCCACTAACTCTTGATAGAGTTTTTCAGCTTCATCCTGTACCAATTTTGATTTGTAAAAGTTAATCGGGATTACGATAACTTGAAAAGGAGCCATGTTTCCAGGCCATATAATGCCCCGATCATCAAAGTTCTGTTCAATAGCGGCAGCCACAATTCGGGATACGCCAATTCCATAGCAACCCATTTGCAAGGTTTGGGTTTCTCCAGAACCATCTAGCACTGAGGCTTTCATGGCTTTACTGTATTTATCTCCGAGTTGAAAAATATGTCCCACCTCTATCCCACGAGTTAATTCCAATGTGCCCTTGCCATCGGGACTCGGATCGCCTTCTTGAACCAGCCTAAGATCTGCCTCTTCAGGGGCAGGAAGATCCCTTTCCCAATTGAAGCCCGCGTAATGAGTATCTTCTTGATTTGCGCCACAAATAAAATCAGACATGGTAAGAACGGCTCGATCGGCAATCATAGGGATATTAAGTCCTTTAGGGCCAACAAAACCTGGGCCACAATGAGCTAGTGATTCAACTTCTAAAAGGGTAGCCATAGCAAAAGGGGTTGCGACAAGCGGGTGCTTTTCTGCTTTCAAGGGGTTCAGTTCATGATCGCCTCTCACTAAAAGGGCGACCACGGGATGCTCTGGATGGCTTCCTTGAACCAATAAGGTTTTCAAAATTTGTTTAGATTCGAGTTTTAAATGAGCCGCCTGTCCACTCACGTTTCGGATCCCAGGTGTGGAGACAAAAGACAGTTCCTTATTAGGTTTGGGGCGAGCGAAAGCAGGAGCGAGTGCTTCTGCCAGTTCAACATTAGCGGCATATTGGCTTTCGTTACTGTAAGCGAGCAAGTCTTCTCCGGAGTCGGCCAATACGTGGAACTCATGAGAAACGCTGCCGCCAATATTCCCCGTATCTGCCAATACAGCTCGAAACTTTAGTCCTAACCGCGTAAATATGCTTGAATACGCCTTGTAAAAATCATCATACGTTTTTTGTAAACATGTTCTGTCTATATGAAAAGAGTAAGCATCTTTCATTAAAAATTCTCTGGCACGCATCAAACCAAACCTTGGGCGTATCTCGTCTCTGAATTTTGTTTGAATTTGATAGAGAGTTAAAGGTAATTGTTTGTAGCTTTTTAATTCACGACGTACAAGATCGGTTACTACTTCTTCATGCGTTGGGCCAAAGCAATATTCTCTATTATTCCGATCCGTTACTTTTAACAGGAGTGGCCCATATTTCTCCCAGCGTAAAGAT
>JBEICO010000100.1:0-5784 GCA_040383965.1 Francisellaceae bacterium | reverse complement strand
TCTTCAATAATTCTAAAAATGCTTTTTCATTTAAAATAGGTACGCCTAGGGTTTTGGCTTTAGCATATTTTGATCCAGGGTCTTCTCCTACCACTACATAATCCGTTTTCTTAGACACGCTTTCGCTGATTTTGGCACCCAATGTTAATAAGCGTTCTTTAGCGGCTTCACGGCTTAGTGTATTCAGTGTTCCAGTAAGTACAAATGATTTACCAGATAGCGAGTGTTGTACGGATCCAGCCTTTTTTACGGTAGGCCAATGGATCCCGGCGGCTAATAATGCATCAATCACTTCGATATTATGTGGTTGCCTAAAAAATGAAAAAATGTGGGTTGCTACCACAGGTCCAATATCAGGTATCTGTTGTAATTCTTGATCATTTGCTTGAATAAGATCGTTTAATTTGAGGTAATAGTGGGCTAAGTTATTAGCTGTGGTTTCACCTACTTCTCTAATTCCTAATGCAAATAAAAACCTGGCAAAAGTTGTTTTTTTACTTTTTTCAATCGCGTTTAAAAGATTTTCAGCAGACTTTATTCCCATTCGCTCTAATTGAGATAAAACTTCTAAATTCAAGTTATAAAGATCAGCAACTGTCTTAACAAGTCCGACATCAACTAATTGATCGATTAGTTTGGAGCCCAAACCATCAACATTCATGGCTCGACGAGACGCAAAATGAAAAAAGGCTTCCTTTTGTTGAGCGCTACAACTTAATCCACCCATACACCGCGCAGCGGCTTCTCCATCTTCCTTTATGACATCTGCTCCACAAACAGGGCACTTTCCAGGTAAATGAATGCGACGCACTGTCTTTGGTCGACGTTCCCGTATAACGGATGCCACTTCAGGGATGACATCCCCTGCCCTTCTAACAATCACCCAGTCATGAATTCGAATATCCTTACGCTCAATTTCATCCATATTATGTAATGTGGCATTACTGACGGTTGCGCCTCCGACAAATACAGGTTTTAATCTGGCAACCGGTGTTAAGGCACCTGTGCGTCCCACTTGAAAATCAACTTCTAAAAGTTCTGTCACGGCTTCTTCTGCGGGAAATTTATGGGCAATAGCCCAACGAGGGGCTCTGGATACAAATCCTAACTTTTTTTGTAACTTTATGATATTAACTTTATAGACGATACCATCAATCTCATAGGGAAGATTTTTTCGCTTTTGCATCAAATTTTGAAAATAGATTAGGCAACCGCTTATATTTTTTTGCACAGAATTTTCTGGGCAAATAGGAAATCCCAGTTGTTTTAAGTAATCTAACTTTTCACTTTGCGTATCAAAGTTTATTTCCTCACCTTTTTCGTCAAATATTCTTGTTAATCCATAAGCAAAAAAATCTAAATTCCTTTTGGCGGTCACTTTTGAGTCTAATTGGCGCAAGCTTCCTGCTGCAGCATTTCGAGGATTGGCAAATAGTTTTTCACCGTGTTTTTCTGCATTTTGATTAAGTTCTTGAAAGCCAGCCTTAGGCATAAACACTTCCCCTCTAACTTCCAATAATTGAGGGAATTTAAGAGTACCTTGTAAAACCAATGGTATGCTTGAGATGGTTCGTAAATTTTCTGTAATTTGCTCTCCTGTTACCCCATCGCCTCTGGTAACTCCTACATGTAATTTGCCGTTTATATAAATTAAAGCAACAGCTAGTCCATCTAGTTTTGGTTCACAAGCATACTCAATTTCCTCATCCGATTTTAAGCGATCATGGATGCGTATATCGAATTCTTTTACCTCTTCATCCGAAAAAGCATTATCTAGAGAAAGCATAGGACGTTCATGCACAAACTCTGGGAATAGTTTTAAGGGAGCAGCACCAATTCGTTGAGTGGGAGAATCTAGTGTTTTGAACTCAGGGTGTTGTGATTCCAGATCTTGTAATTCTCTAAATAAACGATCATATTCCGCATCCGAGATAGTAGGAGCATCCAGGACATGATATTGATAGCAATGCCTATTCAATTCGGTCTGAAGTTCTAGAATACTTTTTTGGATCTTTTTCATAACTGCTAATAATACCTGAAATTGTATTATTATAAGACTGTGTTTTTATATAGTTGTGCTAAATGAATCCTAAAATCTTCGCGACTTCTTTGCGAGGAAGGCCACCGGTCAACTAAACTATTTCTATGGGGATCCTTCCAGCAGAGCAAAAAGAGATCGAAGAGACTATCGCGAAAGACTTACGAGATGTATCGCGTCCTAATCCTTATCGCCTAAAAGCAGCTTTGAGGATCCTAATGACGACCAACGTGCAAACCTTTATCAGTGTTTGTTCGCCATCACTCCAAAAAGAATTACATGATTTCATCAGTCTTATAGAACAGCCAGAGATTTTAGCGCCAGAGTCCTGTAAAAATGAAACGGATCGTCAACAAATACTTCAATTAATTAAACAATATACGCTTAATAATTTTCATCTTTTAGATAATCGCACTGCGATTCTCCCTAATACACATATGGTTCAACAATCAATCATGGAAGGAGAACGGTTAAAATCCGTAGTTCATGCAAGTGCCATGAGAAATATCGTCACCCATGCTCATTATTTTGATGGTTTGGAGAAAAAATTAAAACAAGCAGGAAATTCACCTGAAAAAATAGAAGAACAAATCAAAAGCGCCATGTTGTATACCCAAGAGCTTCATAAGGCAGTTTTAGAAGGCAATATTTCCCACGTTCTTAAATGTTTGTCATACCATGGTGTTGATGTAAATTATCCAAATGAACAAGGTATGACACCTCTACATTTGGCTGCGCGTGAAGGATTGGCAGAAACAGTTAAAATCTTATTAACTGTCCCCAATATTAGAGTGGATTTGGTAAGCAACAATGGCTGGACTGCGCTACATATTGCCTCTCGAATGGGATATGCTGATGTAGTAGATGCCCTTTTAACTGTTCCTACGATCAATGCCAATGCCGTCAATAGCGATGGCTGGTCGGCTTTGCATTGGGCAGCTTGGCATGGATTTGCTGAAACTGTAACTGTTTTAATTACCGCGCCTGGAATTGAAATAAATTTAGCCGATAAAAACGGAACAACGCCTTTGCATATGGCGGCTAGAAATGGACATCCAGACATTATTGCCATCCTTCTGTCGATTGCCGGTATTCAAGTTAATGCTGTGGATAACGAACAAAAAACCCCTTTACAATTAGCTGTGATATATGACCATGAAGCTGCGGTAAAGGTTCTTCTATTTGACAGCCATATTGACCTTAATGGTCATGATATGGATGGTCTTACAGCCTTGCATTGGGCTGCTCGAAATGGGTATATGGGAATATTACAGGATTTATTGGAACATCCAGATACTCGGCGTGATGAATTAGATAATAGCGGTTTAATACCCTACGATTGGGCGCTGCGTCATGGTCACATGGAAGCTGCTAAGGCCTTAAATCTAACTTCCAATGCCAGCACAAGCAAGAAGTCATTTTTTAGCATGCTCAAAAATATATTCAAAAAACCCAAAACAGATCAATATCAATAGCATTCCAACACCCCTCAATTTGTTAAACAAATGCATGTAAGCCAAAGAGTATACTGAAAAAGGGTGTTCTACCCATAAACAGTTAAAACCCACTAAGCCAGCTAAAATTATTTATGTTATTGGCTTTATTTTTTTTTATGATTGTACTAATCTTAATTTCACTAACGTTTTGATTACTGGTTACCTGACTTGAAATATTAACGAAATCACGGGGTGTGTAATGGACAATACTTCTTTTGAAATCAATAGTGCTAGAGCTATTCTATCAACCTATCAACAAATCAACGACACACCTAACACACAAAAAATTGTCCGTCCAAATTTACATAAACGAAATAAAGAGCTCATACACGAATTACATCAATTAAAAGAGAAGTATTTGGTTTTACAAAATGAACTCACCAATCGTGATAAAAAATTAGCGAACTTAAACAAAGAGTTAATGGATAAAGCTTCTTATGCTTCACAATTGCAAGACGATTTTGAAAATGCAATTTACCAATTAGCAAACAAAAAAGACCAAGTTGACATTTAAGTTGAATTTGTATTTTATGAATTTTTTGAATTAACCTCCTCGAGCCGAGAAATCTTTAATCAGATTTGCGATGCTTTCAGTAAAATTAGCGTCACTCAAGTGAGTGGCAACCGTTGTTACATCTTTTAATTTTTGATCGCGTTTTTCAGGTTGATAGTGAACTGTCCCAACAATTTTTTCACCTGAAATGGCTTTTGCATAGGTGGTTGTTTCTGGCAAGTCTACTGTGAATTTTGTTAAGGTGATAGTTACAACAGGTTTTTGGTCAACAATGATGTTATTCACTGTCAGTAAAAAGTTGTTTGTTTGAGCCCCAACCGTTACAACAATATTAAAGTTCTCTATTGTATTTGAGTGTAATTGACTTAACGCTATATCATTTGGGACATATCTATATTCACCTGTTGTCGATTTAACATATAAAGTTCCATGTATAGCCGCCTTGGAAATATCGTAAACGATACCATTAATGGTCGTTGTTTTTATGGCTGCTCCTGGTAAACTATATTCTATTGGAGTAAGTTCTGTTAAAGGCTCAGAATCTTCAGAGGGTGCTAGTTCACCAATGATTTCAGTAATAGTATCTAGTTTATCAGGCTGTATAGTATCTGTAGGTATGGCTGCAGAAAGCCTTATTAAATCGTCTTGGCCAATAATATTAATGGTGATAACTTGACTAGTGCCGCCTATAGTAGTAATAGTAAATGTGTCTTTCAACGATTGTCCATTATTTAGAGCTTCAACTGCTGGATGAGAATTATTCAAAGTGTATGACCATACACCGCTAGAGTTTAGAGTGAACTTGCCATATCCCTTGTCACTCATTTCAGGTATATTTACTATGACAAACGTATTACTTGGATTAATGAGATCAACAATCATTAGGCTATCTGTATCCGTTGGTGTTCCTACAGTGGCATTATCGAAACCGCCCGCCTCCACAACAGTTCCAGTGACATTTCCTGTGATAACTGGGGTATTTGACGTTTCAGTGATATTAATAGTGACTGCTTGGGTACTAAAGGCACCACTTGGATCGGATGCCTTTACGGTAAACTGATAACTGCTTTTAGTTAAGAACACGGGTACGGAATTAAATAAAATTGCTCCAGTTGTTGGATTAATCGAAAATGCTAATGCATCTGTTCCGATTAATGAGTAGGATACTGCTCCACCAGCTGGATCCGGAGCAGTTGCAATGTAGACCACAGTTGATGTTGGGGTTCCTTCTGGGAAGGTTGCTGTTACTGCACCGTTGCTAACTGGGGCTAAGTCATTGACAGTCACAGTGACGGCTTGGGTATTAAACAATCCATTGGAGTCTGAAGCTTTTACATTAAATGCATAAGAAGGTTTAGTCTCAAAGTCTGGGATTGAGTTAATGGTTACCACACCGGTACTTGAATTAATGCTAAACAAAGCAGCATCGGTACCTGTTAATGCGTAGGTGACGGTACCCCCTGCTGGATCTGCAGCAACTGCGGTATAGACGATGGTATTAGCAGCAATCGCTTCATTAAAGGCAACGGTAGTAGCACTACTGATTACCGGAGCTAAATCATTTACAGTGACCGTTATAGCTTGGGTATTAAATAATCCACTGGAGTCTGAAGCTTTGACATTGAAACTGTAGCTGGCCTTTGTTTCAAAGTCTGGGATTGAGTTAATGGTTACCACACCGGTACTTGAATTAATGCTAAACAAAGCAGCATCGGTACCTGTTAATGCGTAGGTGA
>JBEICO010000099.1:0-5885 GCA_040383965.1 Francisellaceae bacterium | reverse complement strand
TTTTCAAATTCATTTCTTTTTCAATCAAATCGAGGATCTTACGAATAGGATTTAGACTTGGGATCTTTTCCATAGTGCGTTCTACATATAAATCGATAAGCTCCCTAGCGTGGCTTGCAATCTCTATTTCGTTTTCATTCCAATCTTGTCTAAAAACTTCAAGGTGTTCTTTGTACTCTGGGTTTATTCGAGGATTAGTAATGTATTGATACAAATCAAGCAAACGATTACATAGTTTTAATTCATCATCATTCTCAGAAACTGCTGGTTTTGATGGTGCTAGTTCCGGTGGATATACTTTGCCTTGTTTCATCAACTCAAGATCCCGTTCAATATCGCGCAAGAGACTCAATTCAGAAACCCCAGGGTCTCCCTTAATATATGCACTCACTTGTTTTTGAATAAAAGAAAGGATATCTGATCCACTTGAGCTTGTTATAAAACGATCGTAGTAGATTTTGAATTTGGGATTTATGCTTTGATTTGTGATAAATCCAACCATTTCTGCAATACGCTCTTCATATCTTTTCTGCTGCAATACGTCTAATTCTCTTTTAGATTCCCTAGCATGTGTTCGGACAGTAGCGCGTAAACGTAAAATGGGACTGTTGGGAGGATCTACAGGTATATTTCCGCCCAGCTCTTGCTGAGCCCTTATTAATTCTTTTGAAAGAGGGCTGGCAAAAGGCGTTGCGGGTGATCCTATTGGTACGCCTATAGGACTATCTTCTAATCGAGATTGATTTCTAGTAGGGCTGCTGCTTGGAGAAGAGCCATTAGAAGTATTTGAACTTGCAACACTCATGGGAGAGCTCGAACTAAACTCGGATCTCGGAGGTGAAAGCGGCAAGGAAGGATCATCTACAGGATCTTTTTCTTCATCACGGATAATATTTCCTGGAATTTGATGCGCATTTTGACGTTCTAATTCAATCAATGAAAAGGCTGTTGCAATGTCTTCTTCTTCAAAGTTCATGCTCATTAAACTCATGGGATCTTTATACAATCCTGTTTTGATTAATTGGCGTATTAAATCGACATTAGTTGCGGCCATGTACAATTCTCCTTAATCCTTGTTCTTTGCAGCTATTTTTGCAAATGTAAATTAAGAGATCAAGTGACTATACACGTATATGCTGGACCTAAACACAGCCTTAAGGTGCAATCTTTTCCGATAATAGACTTAAGAACCAATTTTTCGGCTTTAAGGCGATGCACAGCTAGCTCGCCGCTTTCATATAATTTTTCAAGTTGATCGCTACTTAATTCCATCTTTTTTCTGAGAACTGAGAAAATAGGAATTATTCAAGAAATAATCACATGTGATCAGGATGCAATTTTCAGCTATATTTTTCTGAAGTGTTGCTGTTTTTTTCAAGGTATGACATTGGATCAGGAATTCAATATTCCAATCCAGCTGAACGCCTTGCAATATACTTGTATCAAAAGCATAGCTCCAGCTAAGTGCCACGTCATTTTCAGACAGGCGTGTCAATAGGGTTTGATCAATGTTCGAAACTGATTTTCTGCTTAAAATACTATGGTTCAAAGTAAAATCACATTGAGTGCATTTATAAATTAATTTTCGGGGAGTATTTTATATTCTTTGCAGTAAAATATAAGGTTTTGTCTTTGCGAGCGCAGCGAAGCAATCCAGTGTTATTGGTAATTTTTTCTGGATTGCTTCGCTGCGCTCGCAAAGACAGAAATTAAACCATTTATCATTAGAGCTTTTTCAAAGATACAATCACAAATTCGTGGGGAGCCCTCAGCAATTTTGGGAGAGGGTGGCGCGTAGCGCCGGATAATGGCCACTTTTATAGTTTTCTTGCTAACAAATTATCTTTTACCTTAGCAGTTTAGTACAATCTTAACTCCAAACTGGAGAGAGAATTTTCATGTTAATCGCAGGGGTAGATGAAGCAGGACGCGGACCATTGGCGGGTGCTGTGATATCCGCTGCTGTTATTTTAGATCCCAACCAGGAAATCAAATATTTAGCGGATTCAAAGGAATTGTCGGAACGAAAGCGAGAGGCTTTATTTGATGAAATTTGCAGTAAGGCAATTGCCTTTGCTATTGGCAGAGCGGAAGTATTTGAAATAGACAAACTCAACATCTTGCAAGCAAGTTTACTTTCTATGAGGCGAGCTGTAGAATCACTGAAAATCAAGCCTGGAAAAGTATTAGTAGATGGCAACTGTTGTCCTCACTTAAACTATCCAGTACAAGCTATTATTCAAGGGGATAAATTAATTCCAGCAATAAGTGCAGCTTCTATATTGGCTAAAGTGACGCGAGATCGAGAAATGACAGTGTTAGATAAAGAATATCCTAGTTATGGATTTGCAAAACATAAGGGATATCCAACTGCTGCCCATCGGTTAATTTTAAAACAACTAGGTCCGTGTGACATTCATCGTAAAAGCTTTGGGCCAGTGCGAGAGGCCTTAGCCTTATTTGAGACAGCATGACTTCAAGTTTTGTCCATTTGCATGTTCATAGTGAGTACTCGTTACTAGACGGGTTAATTCGCATTGATGAATTGGTAGAAACCGTTGTAAAACAGCAGGGCACCGCCGTTGCTTTAACCGATCAATGCAATTTATTTGGGCTGATTAAGTTCTTTCAAGCTGCAGAAGCTGCAGGCATTAAACCCATTATTGGAGTTGATATTTGGTTGTTAGATGAACAAGATCTTAGCGCTCCCCACCGAATGATTTTGTATTGTCAAAATGAAATAGGATATCGGCATTTAACAGAGCTTATTTCTCGCGCCTACATTGAAGGGCAATTTAAAGATAAGCCTCAAATTAAAAAAGAATGGTTGGAGCATTCAAGTGAAGGCTTGATTGCAATAGCCAGTTCCAGAGAAAGTGATATTGCTAGGGCGTTGCTTTCTGAAAATGAATTTTTAGCAGAAAAGTTAGTTGCATATTGGACTGCTCTATTTCCAAATAGATTTTATCTAGAGTTAGTAAGGACAGGGCGTGAAAACGAAGAAAGTTATATTCAAGCTGCAGTAAAATTAGCAGAAAGAACAGGGTGCGCTTTGGTTGCCAGTAATGATGTGCGCTTTTTAAATAGTGAAGATTATGAAGCACACGAAGCCCGTGTTTGTATTCATGAAGGAGTTACGTTAAATGATCCTTCACGTAAAAAGTTATATTCAGAAGCCCAGTGTTTAAGAACGCCTGAAGAAATGGTCGAATTATTTTCGGATTTACCCGAAGCTTTAGAGAATAGCGTTGAAATTGCCAAACGCTGCAATGTCAGAATCACCCTTGGTAAAGTTTATCTCCCCAATTATCCTGTTGCTCCAGGTAAAACGTTAGAACAACATTTTGTTGAGTTGGCGGAAGCAGGATTGGCAAGAATTTTTCAAGATAAACCAATTCCCTCTTTATATGTAGAACGATTAAAAACAGAATTAGCAGTCTTAAATTCTATGGGATATGCAGGTTACTTTTTTATTGTGTCAGATTTTATTCAATGGGCTAAATATAATAAAATTCCAGTCTGCCCTGGTCGTGGATCGGGTGCAGGATCTTTGGTGGCCTATGTATTAGGGATCACCGGTCTTGATCCTTTACAATATGATTTATTGTTTGAGCGTTTTCTAAACCCAGAACGCGTTTCCATGCCCGATTTTGATATCGATTTTTGTATGGATGGCCGCGATAGAGTGATTGATTACGTTGCGAACACCTATGGGCGTCAATCTGTTTCACAAATCATTACCTATGGAACTATGGCGGCAAAAGCGGTGATCCGCGATGTAGGCCGAGTATTAGGTCACCCTTACGGGTTTGTAGATAAAATTGCCAAACTTATTCCGCTTGAATTAGGCATTACTTTAGAAAAAGCTTTAGCGCAAGAAGAAGGCTTAAGACAGCGCTACCAAGAAGAAGAGGAAGTTAAAAATCTCATTGATCTGGCCAAAAAATTAGAAGGGATCACCCGTAATGCCGGCAAGCATGCAGGAGGCGTGGTAATAGCACCTTCAAAATTGACTGATTTCACGCCGCTCTATTGTGATGTAAATGAAGGAACCTTGTTAACCCAGTTTGATAAAAATGACGTAGAAGCCATAGGTTTAGTTAAATTTGACTTTTTAGGCTTAAGAACGTTAACCATTATTGATTGGGCATTACAAACGGTTAATCAACTGCGGCAGCTGGAAGGTGAAGAGCCTATTGATATACTTAAAATCCCCTTGGATGATCCAAGAGTTTTTGATTTGCTACGGTTTTGCCATACAACGGCAGTATTTCAGCTTGAATCTCGTGGCATGAAAGAGTTGGTAAAGCGATTACACCCCGATAACTTTGAAGAAATTATCGCACTGGTTGCGTTATTTCGACCAGGCCCCTTGCAGTCGGGAATGGTGGATGATTTTATCAACCGTAAACATGGCCGAGCAAAGCCAGAATATCTGCATCCTAAATTAACGCATATTTTAAAACCGACGTATGGGATTATTTTATACCAAGAACAAGTGATGCAAATTGCTCAAGTTTTAGCGGGGTATACGTTGGGGGGAGCAGATTTATTACGACGTGCCATGGGTAAGAAAAAACCTGAAGAAATGGCCAAGCAACGGGAGATCTTTGTTAAAGGATCTGTAGAACGAGGAGTTGAGCCCTTTGTGGCCACACATATTTTTGACTTAATGGAAAAATTTGCGGGTTATGGGTTTAATAAATCTCACTCGGCGGCTTATGCCTTGATTACATACCAAACGGCATGGCTTAAAACACATTACAAAGAAGCCTTTATGGCAGCGGTACTGTCTTCCGATATGGCGCATACTGATAAAGTGGTTATTTTTGTCGAAGAATGTCGGGAAATGCGGATCCCCCTTTTTCCTCCAGATGTTAACCGTAGCCTGTATAAGTTTTCTGTAGGTGAACATAAAAGTATTTTATATGGATTAGGAGCCATTAAGGGGGTGGGAGAAGCTGCTATTAATAGTATTATTGAAGCTCGATCGCAGCGACCCTTTCAAGATTTGTTTGATTTTTGTGCAAGAGTTGATGGGCGTAAAGTAAGCCGACGTGTTTTAGAAGCGCTGATTAGATCTGGGGCTTTTGATGGCTTTGGAGTAGAACGTTCTTATTTAATGTCTAGTTTGGAAGAAGCGGTGACGGCGGCAGAGCAATTATCTAAAAACCGATCTCGAGGCCAGGAAGATCTCTTTGGCGATTCTTTTTCAGAGAAGGATATTTTGGTTAAAACTAAACCTCGATTGGTAGAGCCTTGGCCTGATCCCATTCGTTTACAAGGCGAAAAAGAAACTTTAGGGCTTTACTTGACGGGACATCCTTTAGAACAAGACGAAGCGGAGCTTTCTAAAATTAGAACCAGTTCTATTCGAGACCTGAAACCTGAACCTAATCGTCGCTTTATTATTGCAGGACTTATTTGCCAAATTCGAACCTTATTTACTAAAAAGGGCGACAGAATGGCTTTTATTACTTTAGATGATAGAACAGGTAGGCAAGAAGTTGCGATATTTTCAGATCAGTTTCGTGAAAATAAAGAATTATTGGCTAAAGATAATTTGGTTATCATCGAAGGTGAAGTAAGTATTGATCATTTTACCGGCGGCTATAAAATGCGTTGTCTTAATATTTTAAGCCTAGATCAAAAAAGACAAAAGAATGCGAAATTCGTTAAAATTGTGGTCACATCAAATGAATTAAATACCGATTTTTCTAAGCGTTTATTGGACCTTTTTAAGCCACATCAAAGTGAGGCAGGATGTCCTGTACAGATCATGTACGAGCGGGATGAATCCTCCGTAATGTTACGTTTGGGAAGTGAATGGAAAATCTTACCAAAACAGTCACTATTAGATTCTTTAAAAATAATGAATGGTGTAG
>JBEICO010000098.1:0-5890 GCA_040383965.1 Francisellaceae bacterium | reverse complement strand
TGGGAAGAACTCACCACTATGCTACACCTAGGACAAACAGAAAATCTATCCGCTAAAACCGGGATATATTTGCAGATCCGCCCCAAAGCCGCCCACAGCAAAATATTGAATCTTGGGTTTAATGAACAAGGAGAAGAAATATGGATCAATCCCAAAGGGTTTTATCTTAGAACAAGGTTTACTCAGAAAATTTTAGACGCCTGTTATTGCACATCTTAGCTTCCCTAGTTCCAAAGAACCGCGCTTTCTCGGGAATAACAGCCCCTCAGAAGTTATTGTCAACCTTAATTATCTGCTCTCTCTAAAAGTATCTTTTAAAAACAATAATAAACAAAAAGAAAGAAATAGTGCAACCGGTAAAGTTGTTAAAGCATATTGATATTCCACTAAACTGAAGACTCTTTCACCTGCATTGCCTACGGTAGAAGATACATTCATATCTAAAATCATGCCAATAAAAGGCTGCGCCATGGCTCCCCATAACGTATTTAAGGCATTCGTAAAACCTATGGCAGTACCCGCCACTCTTGGAGGATTGCTCTCTTGTACCACTGCAAAAGCTAAAATAAATCCACTGGAGAAAAACCCTAAACAAAATAATAATGTTCCCAATAATTGCACCGATAATTGTTGCATATAAATTACCATTAAACAGATGCAAAAAGTGCAAAGCGTTGCAATAAACATGGGTAAGATCCTCTTTTGAAGATAATCTGAAACATATCCCCAAATCGGTCCCCCAAACACCCATCCCACATAAATCAGAGAAATGCACATCCCTGCACTTTGCCTGTCAAAACCATGAGCCTCAACCAAAAATGGGATCCCCCATAATCCCCCAAATGCTAATGTCGGAACAAACATTAACCCTGCATATAATGCAGCAATCCAAGTTTGTTTATGGCGTAAAACTTGAAGTAGACCTTGCAGTACTTCTTTTCCCGATTGTGGAATTTCTTCAACTGCTGTTATATCAGATTGAGTATTGTCTTCTAATTTGGCACTCGCTTTATCGCGAATAACAGACCATAAAAAAACGCTAATCAAAATACCTACCCATCCACCTAAACGCATGCTCTCGCGCCATCCGAAAATTTCTACGACTTTATTAACAGTAGATAATCCAAAAACAGCGCCTAAAAAACCAACGGCTACAGTTAGTCCAGTCATCATCGCAAATCGATTTGCAGGAAACCAATAATGGGCAATTTTTAAACACCCAACCAATGCAAAAGATGCACCTACCCCTATCATGATTCGTCCAAATTTTGCTTCCCATAAGGTGGCAGCAACCCCAAATATCAAACTTCCAAAACTACAAAATATACATGCCAGAGTTAAGATGCGACGAGGGCCAAATCTATCCATCAAAAGACCTGCTGGAATTTGCATTAATCCATAAGCATAAAGACAATAGGCCGATAAACTACCAAATTGTTCTGCATCTCCTACAAAAGCTAATGAGAGTTCCGGTTTCATGGCGCTTGGGGAAACCTGCAATAGGTTATCGTAAAAATAAAAAAGCGTCGCTAAACCCCAAATAAGGCTGGCGCGTAAAATATAAGACTTTAAAGAATGTGATTGAATGGCACGACTGGGATAGCTGACACTATCAGTGTTCATCGGTGATGGTCCTTATATATTATGAATAAATTGAATTTTTAGTCTGCAGAAAAGACCAAGGCTTGTAAAGAGGATCTTCATACATCTTATACATATAACTAGCTTACGTGTGATTATGCACTCACATTATTCAAAGAAGCTTAGTGCAAGATGGGAGATCCATATTTAAATTTTAATTGTTCTGAAAGCTCCACCGCTTTCTCACGAGAATCTGGTGTCATGTCTTTGATCAAATTTACTAATACGGTTGGAGTCATATCGGTTTGATTTTGAAGTGCAATGCTAAGCCATCCATACGCAGACTCATTATTCTGCTCCACACCTATCCCATGTAAATATAATAACCCCAGTTGATACTGTGCTTGCTTAGCGCCTTGGTAAGCAGCTTTTCGGATCCAAAGCGAAGCTAAAGTGGGATTAGCCTGGATCCCTTTGCCTTCAATAAACATAATTCCTAGCATATATTCGGCATAAGGGTGCCCTTGTTTTGCAGCTTTGTAATACCATTGGAAGGCATCCTCATCACTTTGCTCAACACCTTTGCCCGAATAAAAAGATTCTGCTACTTCTACTTCAGCCACAGGTAACCCTTGCTCCGCTGCTAATAAATACCAGCGATAGGCCTCATTGGGATCTTTATCAAATCCAAACCCCGTCGCATAACGGCGTCCAACCTGGTATTCCGCCATTAAAAACCCAGTTTCTTTACTAGCGCGCTTATACCATTCAACACTTTTTACCATATCAACCGGAACGCCTCGACCCTGTTGGTACATAATGCTCAGCATCAATGCAGGGTAAGGTTGGCCTGTGGCATCTGCTGCAATTTGGTAATGACGCGCGGCTTCCTGTAGATTTCGCGGCAACCCTTTTCCAGCAAGACAAAGATCCCCTAATTCGCTGTCTGCCACCGCTGCACCATGATCGGCTGCTTTTGTATACCAATAAGCTGCCTGTTTATAATCCTTGGCAACTCCCCAACCGTCGCGATATAAATTTCCCATATGTAGCTCAGCAACTGAAAATCCTCGTTCAGCAGAGGCTAAAAACCATTTAGCAGCTTCAACATGATCTTTAGGAACACCATCGCCACTGTCATATATCATGGCTAATTTAAAGGCTGCTTCTGCAGAGCCTCGTTCAACCGCTTCTCGATAGTAACCTAAAGCTCTTTTGAGATCCCTAGGAACTAAACGCCCTTCAAAATACATATCTCCAAGATCCGATATGGCCTCTGCATTCCCATCTGCCGCTGCCGCATTTAGAATTTCCAGCCCTCTTTCAGCACCCGCATGTCCTTTAACTCCCCGAACCAAAAGCCAAGCTATCCGATATTCTGCTTCAAAGGATCCTAAAGAGGCTGCTCGATAATACCAATCATATGATTTTTCATAATTTGCTTGCATGCCATACCATCCCTTTTTATAGAGATCGCCCAAGGAAAGCATTCCGGTTGTATCTCCTTGGCTTGCAGCAGATTCATACCAACTAATGGCACGGTGAATGCTTTTCTCTACCCCAAAACCATCTCTATAAAAATGTCCCATTTGAACTTGGGCATAAGACAACCCGCCATTCGCTGCTTTGCCAAACCAAATGGCAGCTTCTCTGGCATTTTTAGGAACCCCTTGCTCACCATGCAAATACATCTCGCCTAAGCGCGCAGCGGCGTGGATATCTCCTAATAACGCACAATTTCGAATTTCATGAAAAGTTCTTTCCTTGCTAGCGAGCTCTGGTTGAAAAGGAGTCTTCTGTGGAACTAAAGCAATAGCATCTTCCGGGTTAGAGGATGGAGGGGGGGGTAAAGGTAAAGTACAGGCGCCAAGGAAAAGGATCCCTATACTGATTAAGATCAACGAAATTTTTCTCATAATGACATAGTATGGCACTGAACAGTATAATTGCTAGAGTATAGAAGGAGATCTAGCCTACTAGGATCGTTTTTTGAAAACGAATTAACTAACTTCCGTTCATGGGCGACCCTGAAATGTTTTATCGCATTGGAATATGGCTCATAGCCTTAATCGCCTGGCTTGACATGGCTCTTGCCACCATATTGCTTTATCTCTTAACTTTCCTGCCGCATAAGTTAATTGCCCCCGGATTTCACATACTTTTTCGACATTGGTGTTGGATTTTTCTGCATGCTCTCGGGGTTAATTTAAAACTTCATCAAAAAAATCTTTTACCCCTTCCCAAACAATTTATTTTAATTGGCAATCACCCTTCCGCCATAGAAGACATTGGCATGCCGGCTCTCTTTAACGCACAATTTTTGGCAAAAGAAGAAATTAAAGAATGGTGGATTTTAGGCCGAATTAGTATTGCAGCGGGAACTCTGTATGTTAAAAGAGATAACAAAGATTCCCGAAAGCTGGCTAGCGAAGAAATCATTAATCGCTTAACAAAAGGCCAAAATATTGGTTTATATCCTGAAGGGGGCTGTAAAGGCCGACGTATTTTTTTACCCTTCCAATATGGATGTTTCGAAGCAGCGATTAAAACAGGAATACCAATTGTCCCCGTTTTTTTACACTATGAAGCCCAAGAAGAATTTGAATGGCTACCCAACGAGCTACTCGTACAAAAACTGTGGAAAATTATGAATAGCCCTAATAAAACAGCCAATTATTATGTATTTGATGCCATTGATCCTAAACAATTTGAATCCAAGGAAATCCTTTGTAACCATGTGCAAGATCTTTATCTTAAATGGCAAGCCAAATATCTCGAGTAGTATTGTATGGATGTTTTTAGCACTCAGGTATTAGAAACTATCGCCAAAGAAATTGGCACGCCTTGCTATGTATATTCTAGAGCCATACTAGAGCAAAACTGGCAAGCTTTTGATCAAGCATTTGGCACCTATCCACATCAAGTGAATTTTGCAGTTAAGGCCAATAGCAATATTGCGGTACTCAACATTTTGGCACGTTTAGGTTCGGGTTTTGATATTGTTTCCGGCGGCGAGTTAGATCGGGTATTAAAAGCAGGCGGCGATCCCAAAAAAATCGTTTTCTCTGGCGTTGGGAAAAGTAAAGCAGAATTAACTCAAGCTTTATCGGTTGGAATAGGATGCATTAATGTTGAATCAGAAGCAGAGCTGCTGCGCTTAAATGACATTGCGGTTTATTTAGGAAAGAAAGCGGTTATTGCGTTTAGAATTAATCCAGATGTGGATCCTAATAGCCATCCTTATATTTCAACAGGGCGTGAAGAAAATAAATTTGGGATAAACCTTCTGGAAGCTGAAGCATTATGCCAAAGGGCCAGCAAACTCCCGGGCATTACCCTGCAAGGTTTGGCATTTCATATTGGCTCCCAGATGCTAGATCTCGCACCTTTTATAAGAGCCTTAGACAAAATCATCTCTTTAATAGCAATGCTTAAAAAATCTGACATCTCCCTTTCACACCTAGATGTCGGAGGTGGCTTAGGTGTTGCCTATCACGATGAAACCCCACCCACACCTAAAGAATATATTGCGCTTATTCTTTCTAAGTTAAAAGATTCTGATTTAACCATACACATTGAGCCAGGTCGCGCCATTGCTGCAAATGCGGGTGTGTTACTCACTCGCGTAGAATATATTAAAAAACAGGGCAATCAAGATAAATATTTCGCTATTGTGGATGCCGCAATGAATGATTTATTAAGACCTGCTTTATACCAAGCTTGGCATAATATCACGCCGGTTCATATGCTAAGTAATAATGCAAATTTGAATAGCCAAATTTTACCTCGTATTTAAGATATTGTGGGTCCTATTTGCGAAACCGGAGATTTTTTAGGTAAAGATCGACAACTCTTTATAAAATCTGATGATTTATTGATGATCCACACGGTAGGTGCCTATGGATTTAGCTTAAGTTCAAATTATAATAGCCGGCCTCGTGCTGCCGAAGTGATGTTGGATGGAAATGTTTTTCACGTAGTTCGTCCTCGAGAAAATATAGCAGAGCTCTTGGAAACCGAGAGCACACTTACATAACCCCTCTATTAATGTTAATATTTATCTCCCAAATGCCATGAAAAGCTGCATCCAAAGCTTGTTTTAATATTATAGAGGTCAAAAATGTCTCATTTTACAATAGCTTGTTTTTATAAATTCATAGAGCTAACTAATGCGGAGGCTTTACAAGTAGCCTTACAGCAATTCTGCAAAGAACAAGGAATTCTAGGAACCATTATTCTGGCCCCCGAAGGGATAAATGGAACGATCGCGGGGAGAGTAGAGAGTGTTCGTGCCCTAATCGCCTTTTTA
>JBEICO010000097.1:0-5942 GCA_040383965.1 Francisellaceae bacterium | reverse complement strand
GTTTCACAAAAAGTCGAGTCTCGCATTGCTTGCGTTGTTATAAATAAAATGACAGCTTTTGGTATGCCGAGATCTGTTAAAATTAAAGTGGCGGCTTAATTGGAGAAATCCGATTGAATTAATTGTTGATGCAACAACGCGACTCCAAATTCTTTTCCTTTTTAATTGGATCATAATCTTCAGTTTGTATTGATTTTTGCATCACATTACCCCATTACACTAACACAATCCTGCTTCTATTATATCACCCTATTAATCAAAATAAATACTTTTCCATAAATTTACAGCATTTTTTCCTCTAGTACCATTGCCTCGAGATTGGGTAAATCCTGAATACTATTTAACCCAAAATATTCTAAAAATTCTAGCGTAGTACCATAAAGAGCGGTTCGCTTATGCTCTCCTCCGTAAGCCACCACCTTGATCCAACCTCTTTCCTCTAGCTGCTCAAATACAGCCCACGAGGTGTTTCTCGCTCGTATTAAGTCTGCCTCCCCTCTTGAGATCGGTTGACTATACGCAATAATAGCTAAAGTTTCTAATAAAGCTTTAGGCAATGGATCGGCTTCTATTTCTTCTTCCGATTTTTTTAAAATCCATGGCACATATTTTTGTTTGATCTGATACCGATAACCACCTGCTACTTCCTTTAATTCTTGAACCGGATCTTCTGTTTTTAAAAGTCTTTCTATGGCTTCTTGGATCTGGATAGTCTCTACTTCATTTTGCTCCTTAAAAGCCTGAAATAGCTCTTCTATTAACACTGGCTTTGTTGCTGCTTGAATAATCGCCCTGATAATATTTTGGATCTCTTTATCGCCCATTAATCTGCCCTTATCTCTGCCATATTCAATTCAACAGTAAACAACCAAATTTCACACTGCCGCTTTAACGCCTCTGCCCATACATTTGGCGCTTCAATAACTTCCTTTGAACTAACTCTATAAGTCAGCTCTATCTTCTCACCTTGCGCCCCTTGTGCCTTAACTTTATCAAACAATATATGCTCTTCCTCACCTACTCTTAACCACTCGCACCCTTTAAAAACCTGTTCTATGCCTGCCAATACTCTAGACAATCCCATTACCTTATTAATTGGCCCCTTAGCCAACCGTAATTGATATTCTATGCCCACAATCTTCTTATTTTGCTGAATAATGTTTGGCTCTACCTTCATTGTCATCTTTTGCATTTGATTAAACCGTTCATCGTCTTCCGCATGCACATAAATTTGGGTGGTTTCTCTACTGGCATGACCTAAATTATCCATCATCATCGTAATGGAAAACCCCAGCTTATCTTGATGGCTTGCCGACAAATGCCGCATCCAATGCGGCGAGAATTTTCTTAATTTCTTTTGTTTTTGAGGCTCTTCTGGAAACGCTTTTGCGGCCTCCTCACCTACCCTCTTGACTAGGGAATAAAGCTGGGTAATTTTTAAAGGGTTCTCTGTTCTTTGGGACACCAATAAATGCTCTGTCTCTGTTTCCTCGGGAAAAACTGGCTTTTTAAGATAAGTCCTATAACTTTTAATAAACTCTAGCAATTGATCATTAACCGATACCCGCCGGGTTTTATCTCCTTTGCCCTTAACACAAAACCACCATTGTCCATTGCTTTTCTGTTCAAAATCTCCCCAAGAATGATTAACAACCTCATGAATACGCAACCCAAAAAAATACAATATTGCAAATAAAAATTGGGTACGCATTTTATTGTCAACCTCAAACGCCGTTCGCTCAGGCAATGAGATCAGAACATTCTGTACCGCATCCCATTCATCTTGATTTAGAATACGTTTCCAAACCTCTCTTTTTCGCTTTTCCTTATCAATGGTTAACTTCTTATATTTTTTAATTAACTTAATGGGGTTAGCTCTTAAATATTCAGCTTGCACCAAATAATTAAACAAAGAACTTAAGATCCGAACAGCTGTCATAAAGGCTGAGTGGCTTAACAGCCCTTTAAAAGGTCTCCAGGTTTTATGGTTATGATTGACACTTTCTTTCGCACACCATGCTTTAGGAGGCTGCTTTAGAAACATAAAATAGGCTTCTAGATCTTCTTTTTTTAATTCTCCTAATGCTTTGCCTTGAACATATCCACACCAAAATAAAAATCTCAATGCCTCGCGTCTATAAGCTGTATAGGTATTTTTATTGTGCTCATGTTCCTCCAACCACTTAATGACGGCTTCTACATCATTACTGGCTTCAATCTGACAATATTCGCTCCAAGGTTTGGAGTGTTTCTTAAGATCAAGCCTTGGGACCAACCCAGACTCAGAAATCAAAGTATCTTCAGAAAAGATCTGATTGAGAGTATTCATAAATCGTTCTCAGAGCCACTCCGATAGGTTTCAAACTTTTTAGGATCAAGACAATGCTTAATGATCTGTTCTTGTTCTTTGATCCTTTTCCTTAAAGGTTGATTGACTTGTTGCTCTGACAAGATTTGCTGTCGAAGATTTTCTTGGGTAGATCTTAATTGCTCCATCTCTTTTATTAGATCCCGAACTTTGATCTTTTCTTCTAGCCAAACGTCTTGGCTACTGATACTCATTTCTCGGATCTGTGACAGACTCATTTGATTGATAGCCTTAATATCTTCTCTAAATTGCTCTACCTGAACTTTTTGAGCATTGACTAAAGCATCAACGATCTGTTGCCTTTCCTGGATAATAGCTTCTTGCAGAGAATTCAGATGTTCTATTTTTTGATGTGTATCCTTAAGTGACTGCCTATTTTCTTCGAGCTCTTTTTCCAAACTAAATATTTTTTGATCTCTACCTAATAATTCCAAAGACAACTGTTCGGTTTGTGCAAAGCTGGTTTGAAGTTGCACTTCTAATTCTGACAACTGCTTTTTTAAATGCTTAACTTGGAGTGAACTTTCCCTAACCACGATTTGCTGGGGCTTTGTTCTCCAGGTACGCAAATGCCTATTAATGGTATTGGGGCTGCCATGACCTAACTCTGCTCGAACACTCTCTACGGTTATTTTGGCACCAATTTCCAGCAAAGATTGGATTGCTTCGAACACTTCACTTTCAGTTACGCCAGGTCTTGCCATAATATCCTTTTAAAACATCAATCTTAATCTAATTCACAAGCTTTTTAGATCTGCTTTTGATCCTTGCTGCAAGCATATTTCTTTTGCCTTATAACACAATAAAATGCAATTTTCTGTCTTTTATGGTTATCACCACTATACTGTCGAACTTTCATCTAGATCAGTTTTAAAAATTTCTTTTGTTAACTCCGCCTCTAATTTTTTTACATTGGGCAGTTTATCCTGAAAAGCTTTAGGTAATATTTTTGTTAATTGATATTCAGAAACTCCGACTGGCTTATCAATCCCACTCAAAGCATATTCAACCTCAAAGCGATTTCGTTCTGCACATAAAATAATACCAATGGATGGGTTTTCTCCTGGCTCACGAATAAAATCATCCAATAAATTAAGATAAAAATTCATTTTTCCTGCATACTCAGGTTTAAATTTTGTTGATTTAATTTCAATAGCCACCAGAGCTTGTAATCGCCGGTTATAAAAAAGCAGATCAATCAAATATTCTGTATCATTTGCCTTAATAGGATATTGATTACCAATAAATGAAAAACCATAACCAAGCTCTAACAGAACCTCCTTGATCTTATTAATCATTCTCCTCTCAAGCTCTACTTCTAATATGGGTTTTTGAATGCCTAAAAAATCTAGCATGTATACATCTTTCATGGCGAGATCTGCTTGTTCTGCAAGATGTTGCGGTAGCGCCTTCTCGAAATTATGCTGTTTATTTTCCAAACGGTGTCTTTCAAATGCCTGATTTTTGATTTGAAGAATGAGTAAATCTTTAGTCCAACCCATCTCAGCGCTAGCATTAAGGTAATACTCTCGAGCCCGCTCCTCCTTGACTCGGGAAATAATTTCAACATTTTGACTCCAGGGTAATTGTGCAGCCATATGCTGCAGTTTTGTGTGATCCTTATATTCTAAATAAAATTGACGCATAACCCATAAATTTCTAGCTGAGAAACCTGCGGTTCCAGGAAAAATTTTCATGAGATCCTTTGAAAGCTCATTAACAATAGCTTTTCCCCAACCATGTTTTTTTTGAGCATTTACAATATGCTCTCCAATACCCCAATATAATTGCGTTAGCTGTTGATTGACTAAACGGGCAGTTCGGATCCGTGCTGCTTGGATCTTTGCAGTGATTTCTTCCAGAAATGGGCTATATTTTTGAACAGTAATTAAAACTTCTTCCATCTATCCTATCCTCATCTGATTAAAGGACTAAAACTGCAGCCGTTAGCTGCAGTTTTTATCATGCTGCTACTATTGGTAATAAAATTCATTTTTATTTATCCAGATTTTTTTGAATATGGTAGAAATGAAAGAGATCCGCCCTGGTTCGCGTCTTAAAAGAAGCGTGACGGATCGTGTTATGGTTAATGTCATGATTTCAAGCCCTATTGACAAGCCGGATCGTAAAAACGGTTGGAGGATCAAGCTCTTCTTTATCGCAAATAATGTTGTCATAAAAATAACCCGCCGAGGTGCGCATGATCAAGAGGCGTGGCGGATATAGAACACTATAAGGTAACGCATTCAATTCCACATGGCTATTCCCTTCTGCTAAAATTTCTTTAAAACACCATCGATAAGTGATCATTCTGGATCCTCGCCAATGATTTTGGATTGCTTCAATAACAAATGGTCTACCTCATAGATCACCTCTCCCTTTTCATTTAGATAGCTTCTCTTTACTATTCGATCATAAGCAGCTTTTAAAGCGGGATTGGGATCCGGCGGATTTTCTAAATAATACCTTAATAAATCGCTATCAGCTTTCGATAGCATAATAGACTCTTCTACCTCATCGTCTTTTTCACCTGGAGATTGTCTGCCGTTCATACTTTTTCCATCCTATTGGCATTCAAACACCAATTTTCCAATTTAAGTCCTGACACTTGAGCAAAATGTTTGGTGTTATTTGTCACCAATATTAAATCTTGGCTTAACGCATGGGCAGCAATTAAAGCATCCATGACCCCAATATCTTTACCCGCTTGCATGACTTCGGTTCGAACCTTGCCATAAGCCCAAGCCGCCTCTTCATTAAATTCCAAAACCACTAAAGAAGAGATGATATTCTCTATAGCTTGCTGAAGCCTGGAATTAGCAACCTGTGTTTTAATCTTTTCCAAACCTCTCGCCACCTCTGCCAAGGACATCACGGAAATGGCCACCCCCCCCTCGGGTTGAGACAGCAACTGCTGTAATACCAATGGGTGGAAAGCATGGTTCTTTTTCATCAGGTAACTTAAGGTGTCGGTATCTAATAGATAGTGGATCAAAGTAAGTCCTCTCTGTCCCGATGATCTGCTTGATCCCGAACCAAACTAAAATCTTCGGGCAACTGGGCTAACCCTTCTAACAAAGGTTTCCAAGAATAACGAATAGGCTCCAAAATTAGTTTGTTGCCACATTTGTGAATATACACTTCTGTCGAACCTTCAAAACTATACTTTTTAGGTAAACGAACGGCCTGACTGCCACCATTGGGAAATAATTTTGCCATTTCTCCAGTTGCCATGATATTCTCTCCCTTGGTTTTTTAAATATATATTAATTATATATACTTTTAACACCATAGTCAATGAAATTCTACCCTACCCCTTTTATCCCCAATTTCTGTTGATAAATTGACAGTCAAAAATCCCTGCACTTCCAAACCGAATTTTCCATCCAAACCATCTTAAAACAATTCTTTGCATAATTCCTGATTTCTGGTGTCATTCTACCACGTTTCAGTGTAAAGTCACTTATTCATTATGTAATATCATCTTAAAATTAGCAAGAAACTGAAAATAATATTAATTATCGGTGGTTGTCTTTCCAAAAGAATAAATGGCCAAACAAAATAAAAACTTCTG
>JBEICO010000096.1:0-5994 GCA_040383965.1 Francisellaceae bacterium | reverse complement strand
TAAAAAACATGTGTTCGAATATATCGATGTGTATTATAATCGTAAGCGTCTTCATTCGAAACTGGGCTATTTGAGTCCAATAGCGTTTGAGGAAAAACAAGTTGCTTAGCAATATGTCCGTTTTTTCGGGGGAAGATCATTGGTTTCCAAATTTTGCGAATACCAACTGGGTTCAAACTTTGGATTTCGCAATGCGAAACTTTAAAGATGAAAGTTTTATCTCGCAATTCTTATCTCCCAAGGTCATTCGAGATCTAAAATTATTTTCTGTATTAGACGATGATCAACAAGCAGAGCTATTTGTTTCTGGGATCCACAATGATGGAGGATACCAGCATATTCGAGAAACACTTTCTAAACAATATGATTTATCTAATATTGATCCTAATATCCAAATTTATAATGTAAACCACCGTCAAGACCGAGCTCTAACCCTTCGTTTTATCCAAGCTAATCGAAAGAACTTGTCTTCAGATGCATCCGAAGTTATGAAACATCTCTACCGCTTATGGGGATTTCCCGTTAAACTGGAGACGGTTTCTGTTGAAGGTAAAGTTATATCGACAGAGATTTTCCCCCTGCCTGAATAGTAATCTGGTAGCCCGTTAAATTCCGAATATTGATCACACCTATATCCAATAGCAAATATTGGCCTTTGATCCCTAATAGAGTTCCTTCAATATTTGGGGTTTTTTCAATATTCAAAGACTGAACTTTTTTAGGATATTCTAATACAGGAAACTTAATATGCTGGACATCGCATTTTTCGTGAATTTCAATATTTGGGATTGCAGGCATCAAGTCTTTCACTATTCTTTCTCGTTCAAGCTGTAGCTCTAAAACTTCTCCTTCGCCTTGTAACATCTTGCGCCAATCGGTTCTATCATTAAAATGTTGTTTTAAGGCTACTTCAACCAATCCAGATTCATAACGATTTTGTAATCGAAAAATAGGCAACGCTTGTAAGGCACCCTGATCGATCCAACGGGTTGGAATTTGGGTTTCCCGAGTAATCCCCACTTTAATTCCAGAGGTATTGGCAATATAAACGATATGAGGAATAAAACAATAGGTCTTACCCCACTCGGGCTCGCGACACGTTCCTAAATGAAAATGACACTTTTCAGGTTTTACAATACAAAAATCACAACGGGCAAGCTTTTGGGAACAAGGAAAACAATATCCCTGGCTGTAGCTTTTTTTAGTGAGTTTTCCACAATGAATGCAATGAATGGATCCTGAAAATTCTAAGCTAATTTTTTGGCCTAAATAAATATTTAAACCAAGAGACTCTTTCCCAATTGGTAAAGAATATTGCACAGTTCCATCAGCAGCCAGCACGCTCTTTAATTTATGAAGCTCGCCTTGTAGAGACACACTTTGCATCATGAGTTAACTCGCTGCAAGCACTAAATTAGCTCGTTCTTTTTCCTGATCATCCGTCATTTTTTGAATACTTTGTTTTAGGAAAACTAACAATATTAATCCAGGAACAGAGAAAACCAGTGAAGCGTAAAAATAAGAATTCCAACCATAACTTTGCGCGATTAAACCCGCCAAGGGACCCATAACTTCTCTTCCAACAGCACTTAAAGACGACAGCAAAGCATACTGAGTAGCACTGAACCGAGGATTACATAACCCCATAATAAGTCCAATAAAAGCCGCCGCCCCCATTCCTCCACAAAAATTTTCCACAAAAATAGCCGTTGTAGCTACCCAATAATCTGGACCCGTCCACAATAAGACCATATAGATCAAATTAGAAAGAGCTTGCAAAATACCAAAGATGAAAAGAGATCGAAACCACCCAAATTGAAACACTAACAATGCACCCGCAGTGGTTCCAAAGATCGTGCCAAAAAATCCAGAAAATTTAACCATGAGCCCAATTTCTGATAAGGTCATGTGAACCTCACGAATTAAGAAGGTTTGACTCATCGCTCCTGCAAAGGCATCTCCCAATTTATAAAATACGATAAAGAGCAATATTGCTTTCGCTTGAGGACGTTTTAAAAAATCCAAAAAAGGTAATACCGTCGAATCTTTCAATGTTTTAGGGGGGGCAACAATAACATCAGGATCAGGTCCTAAGAACGTTGCAATAATACTTAGCGCCATCAAAGCAACCATAGACAAAATTGCAGCATTCCAACCCCAATGATCTGCAATCACTAAAGCAAATCCACCTGAAACCAACATTCCAATTCGATAGCCATTAACGCCCATTGCAGCCCCCATTGGACGTTCATTAGAATGTAAAATATCTGTTCTATAGGCATCTATCACGATATCTTGAGAGGCAGAAATAAAAGCAATCACACTGGCAATCAATAATAGAATCTTTGAAGAGGTGGCAGGGGTAAATAAAGTCATCAATCCAATAGCGATACAAAGCAAGATCTGACAAATTAAGATCCATCCCCGCCGTCTTCCTAAAAATGGCGGAACCCACCGGTCCATCAACGGAGACCATAAAAACTTAAAGGTATACGGTAACGATGCAAATCCCACAAAACCAATTTCAATCAGCGATATATCATATTTTGCAAACCAAGCTCTTAAGGTGCTATGCGACACAGCCAAAGGGAGTCCAGATGCAAATCCCAACACTAAGGTTACAACTATTCGAGGCTCTTTAAAAATTGAAAAAAGGTTTTTCAAAATTCTACCCTCTCTTTTTTTAACTAATTAAATCGAACTGGAACTCTATTGGCAGGTGTCTGAGAGTGTGAAGTTGAATTATCAATTTTATGTTCCGTACTAATTGCTTTCGCTCTCGCACTAAACAACATAACCTTTTTTCCTTCTTCATAAAGCGGCATGCTTTGAATGCCAACACCTTCAACATTCGGCATATCTCGATCTGCTGCCAAAATCAAAATACTGCTGTCTTTCCCATTTCGATCAAATCCTAAAACTATCCCAACATGCCCAGATTTACCTAAGGTATCTAGCATTTTAGGATCTTGGGTAACATCAAATCGTCGATGACAATAAATTTGCCCTGGTTGGATATTTCGATCTGGATCCGTCAAAGCGACAGGCTCACAAATACTATCTAAAGCGGGAAATTGGGGACTTCCACTTAACCAATCTGAATTAACAACCCCCTCATTTACTTTTGCACGATAAAACAATAATTGATCGGCCGTTGTATATATACAGGGGCTATGAGTCATCTTAGAGTTAAAAGAAGAACAATCTTCAGGACCTAAATATTTTCTGCAGGTGTATCTATCTCCTTCGCTGCGATGTCCGCCAAAGGTAAAACCGCCATGTACAAATGCAAATCCCTGAGGCGTTTTTGGATCGCTAAATGCATAGGTAAATGAATCCATCTCGCTATATTTTAAGACAGTAGGCATTGTTGTCACATGCGTCATAACCGAACTATCGATCCAGGAACTTTGGGGGTATTCGTGTTGTGTTACCGATTCTTGCAATCTGGTTTTGCCACGACAAACCAAATGCGTGGTAAGCGCTGCCGTTTTTAAGAAGGTTCCTTTGGAATTGCCAAAAATTGAGGTATTATTGGCACCTAATACGGTGACACTGTTTGGATTAAAGCTAAAGTCATATTCTGCTGGAATTTTGCCATCATAAAAAATTGAGTCAAAATGACTCTGAACTAAGTTTTCTGCTCCTTCAAGAGCCAAGGACATTTTATGAAATTTGAGTGGGTAAGTGCACTCTCCATCTTTATAGGTATATGTTCCACTATAAACAGGCTTAAAGGCTTTAAGATCCTCATTAAGTTTTCCAATAATTTCGGCATCCAATTTTAATTTGCCTAATACTTGTTTTTTGAGAGCTTCTGGTTCAAGTTTATCAGAATTCTGGATGCTTTTGAGCAAACACCCAGTTCTTCAGTTGTTTCTGCTCTTAATCGTAATTCATGATCTAAAGCTTCTTGAATAAAAGGAGAATTAGATTGCCGTGCCACTTCAAGAATTTCCTGTAATCTAGTTTTCATTGCCATAATACCCCCCCTTATACAGATCCCACCATTTCAAACCCACGCATAGTAACACTTCCTTGATAGACAATATTATCCTGAGGAGTGGGTTTGCACCAAGTGCCCGAAACTAAAAATCTAGGCAAAATATAAGCACTTTCTTTGATTTCTTGTAAAGTAAAAAAGCGCCTAAACTGCACGCTGCCATGATCGTCCTGCCAATTATCGGTTAAATTACCCTCTAATACTGTTGTTTGAAAATAAAAATGAATTTTATGAATATGATCTTTTAAGTCAAAACACTCCAAAACATACAACAAATTCTCAGGATTTACCGTTAACCCTGTTTCTTCGTAGACTTCCCTTGCAACACATTCTTGCAAGCTTTCATCAACCTCAAGGCGACCCCCTGGCGGATACCAATACACGCCATCATCACTCACCATCAAGAGACGTTCGTCCTGAACAATTAAAGCCCGGGCGGCAATTCTAAAAACCCCATTTGGATTTTGTAATCTCATAAGATCCATCCCTTTTGCTTTGGATGCGTTTCTTTTAAAATGATACTAAGAATGCCTGCTACTACCAAAGATAGCGGTAATATAACCAATGCCGAAGCATAATCTTGTGACGTTAGCACCGGTAAGCCTTCCACAACCTGGATCGCTTTTGCGTTATCCAACAGTTTGCCTATGATCCAAGGTAATGAAGCTCCTCCTAACATGCAAATCATATTGGTAAACGCAACACCTGTCCCACTTACCGAGGCATGAGAGAGATCATTACTCACTGCAAAAATAATCACTTCAGCGGAGGCAAAGAAAGTTGTAAAGAATAATAAAAGATACATTAAAGTTAAAGAATTCGTTGGTACAAAAATAACAATCATCATAATGCCAGCTGAAACAAATGAACCGATCATCATTGGAATTCGTCGACTTTGGATAAGCTCTGAAACCCATCCCCAAAATGGGCCGCCTACTGCAAATCCTAAAAACAACATCGCAGAACCAATAGCCGCAAGATTTTTAGAAATTCCAACCACTTCCAGAAAACTGACTGCCCATACTTCAGCAAATCCAGAAATAGGTAAAAAAGTTAAACACCCAATGATGCCATTTATCCACATTTGAGAGCTTAATAGCATTTCTTTAAGAGAAGAAAATTTATGCTGAAAAACATCGAGCAAATGCTCGGTCTGTACCTGTAATCCTTCTCCATGATCTCTTAATACAGCCCACAATAATAAGGTTAATATGATACCCATAACGACCGAGCAATACAGCGTGGACTGCCACCCCAAACTCGCCACTAAATACGACATGGAGACTTGACCTCCAATCGCTCCAAACATGCCCATGGTCGAGCAAATCCCTGCCATTAACGCAAAATATTTTTTAGGTAACCACAAATTACAAATTTTAAGAAAACCCACGTAAGCAAATGCAGCCCCAAATCCAACTAAAAACCGTCCAAATTGCGCAAATACGATTTCTTCAGTAAAGGCAAATAGGAAAATTCCAAAAGCCGATAAAAAGCAAGCTAGTGTTAAGAGTTTCCTAGGTCCAAACCGATCCATCATCATTCCGACCGGAATTTGCATAGGTGTATAAGCGTAGTAATAGAAAGCCACTAAATGCCCAAAAGCGGCTTCACCCAATCCAAAGGTGAGCTTTAACTCTGCGCTCATGACACTGGGAGCTACTCGCAGAAAATACTCATAACAATAAAAGAGCATCCCCAAGATACACATAGCAATAGCGGAACGCGTTAAAGCATTTGTAACCGATTCTGAATTCATATTTATTTCAATTCTTAATTTTTACCGATGTATTGGTCGGGGCGAGAGGATTTGAACCTCCGACCACATGCACCCCATGCATGTGCGCTACCAGGCTGCGCTACGCCCCGAAGGCACAAATTATATCATTTTTCTGGGTGCTGTTGTACCTTCTTCTTAAGTTTTTGGCCAGCCTTAAAAGTAACCACTCGCCGTGCTTTAATCACTTTTAATTCACCTGTTTTAGGGTTTCCGC
>JBEICO010000095.1:0-6009 GCA_040383965.1 Francisellaceae bacterium | reverse complement strand
GAAGCATAGTAACGTTTTTGCGATGTAACATAGGTACTCCCATTCATGCCTGGATTATTTTAAGCCCCCCACAACTCCCAACTCCAAATGAAGTTAAGAGGGGGGGTAATTAATGAGTGATTTTCCCCGGACACCAATGCCTTGTGGGAGAAGGTGGTACGTAGTGCCGGATGAGGGGTAGGGAATGTACAAGATGACCCTCACCCGCCCTTTGGGCACTCTCTCCCGTGAACGGGAGAGGGAAATCTATATATTTTTTGGTTAATAAAATATCTTTCATTAACACTACATTCTAAAATTCACTTTAACCTATTACAATAGTATAATACGTTTATACTAAAGTTGCATTTGTGAAACGTCCAAAAGTAATTTAGCGTATTCATGATTCGAAAACTTCATGTTTTTTTCTTCTTCTTCAGTCAAGAGTATGACGTCTACGGGCAAGTTAAGTTTTCTGTTTAGAAGCAATGTTATTGATTTGCGAAATTTAATTGCTAACTTATACTGATCTGTTTCGTCAGATTTGAAGATAAATAAGATGTCTATGTCTCTAGGGTTGGATGTGGTAATATATGATCCGAAGACATATATTCTAAGTGCGATTTTATGTGCGCCTGTTATTCTAAGACTTTTTATTATCGTCTTTTTTAACATAGTTCCAGAAGTCATTTTTATGCAGAGCTCCCATAAATTCGTTCAAGATGAATAGCCCTATAGATTTCCTTTTTGTAAATTCTTTAGCCTCTTCTGTATATCCATTCCAGTTGGACAAAGTTACAATACAATTAATAGTAGGATGTTCATCAATGAACTGTCTGCAATCAGTAATGCCGACTGTATATAGATTGGTGATATATAGAAAAATTGGTTCATGAAAAGTTCTTATGATCTCATAATATTGTTCATCAATATATTTGAACTCACTAACTTTGTCATGGTTATTCATAACAGATTTGAAATAATTAAGAGTATTATAATCAGGAGTATTAGTTTGATTGTCACTCATTAGAAATCCCTCTTTCTAGCATTGTTCTAAATTCCATAGGGAAAGTTGGTGTTGCCGCACCATCTAGTCTTTCAACCTTATTCATTTTGAATGCGATTGCGTGTTCCTGAAATTTAGTAAAAATACGATACTGTTGGTTGTTCAATAAGATTTTATGTCTTTCAAACATTGAAATGATGTTGTCATTATTTGGTATAATTCTACCTGCCTTTCTAATATCCCACAATTTTTTAGCATCAGAACCTGGATTTTCTTTAGCTACATTTGAATTTGGGCCAAATTGATTAAGAATAGTTTGATTTTCATCTAAGAGTTTTAAGGCTTCTATGAATATTTGAGAAACATTAATAAAATCATTCTGTTTTAAAAGTGCTTGTATACTATCTTCATGATCCTTCTTTAACTTCAATAGTAACTCAGCAGAATATTTTAACGGTTCTTTATCAACGAGCGTGTGATCTGATGGGCATAGGAGTATCAGATTAGAATACTTGTTGAGTTCTTTGGCATTTATTGTGTCTAAACCGCGAGGACCGTGCTTTTTTTTTGCAATTATGTGAGCCATCTCACCGAACTGTGTCTCTGGGCTATGGATGAGGTCTTTCTTACACAATGAACACCGACCAGCTGCTTTGGCCCAAAGTATCTTAATGTCATTTTCTAAAATTGAAGACAATTTTCATTCCTTTTGAGAAGTTTATTTTATTATAACTTATCGTTAAGATTTAACCTAGATTTTATGTAATTAATTAATTTTGTCATAACCCCATCCACTCCCACACTAATCCAAGCTCCCACTAAAAAGCTGCTTAGCATTAATGATAATGATTTCGAAACATCAACCAGAAGTAATTGACATCCAAATTTGACTACAAAGACACCAGATAAAGCAATGAAGACTATAAAAATCTTTTCTTTAAGGGGTTTAGGAGAAGTGGGATAACTTTGAAAAGTGAAATATTTATCTTGATAATACCAACCTAATGAAAAGCCTATGAGTGCACCGGTTGCTACCCAAATAGAAGATGGATAGGTGTGCATGAGTGTGATAAAGGGAACAGAAAGGCATGCAAAAACTAGCCCGATGAGTGGCAGATGTTTTTGGATCCAAGATATTTTTAAAAAGTAATAATATAAAAGTAAGGTTATAGAACCAAAAAATAATGCGCCTAAAATATCCCGGGGAGTGTGATATCCAAGATAGATCAATCCAAACGCAATTCCGCTAAGAAGAAAAACGACGAAGCCCGTAAAAAACCGATTTTTGAATTCCCATGCTAACCATCCCCATAACGCAAATGCAGTTTGCATATGACCGCTTGGAAAAGAAAAACCGGCTTCTAAATGATTAGGCAAAGGAATTTTCCAAATAGATTTTAGATAGGTATTGATGACCATGCTGAATAATAAAATGAATAAGGCTTTTCCAAAAAGGTTACGGTTAAAAATCAAAAAACCAATCGCAATTAAAATAATAACTGCGTATTCATGCGTAAAAAGCAGAAAGCCTTGAGCCAGTGTTTTTAGGTACGGATCAATCGTGAGAGGTAGAAGCATATTAAGCTATTTATCCGATGGTTTTGCAGAGTTTATTCTACATAAAATCAAGGTTTAGAGGAACCTGCTACAACCTTGCTTATTTTAGCTTGGTTAGATACTATTGGGCTAGCTTGTTAATTTAAAGTTAAAATTGTTAGTTTAATAAATCATAGCTTTGAGTTTATCTGGCTTTATATGTTGAACTAGGACGAACATAGATTACATGGGTCAATAGGGAAATGACGAATAATGCTAATAAATAGGATACTTCTGTGTTAAAACGAACCAAAATTGTTGCAACGCTTGGGCCTGCGACAGCAGAACCAGACATGTTACGTCGCATGTTTTTAGCAGGCGTTGATTTGGTTCGAGTCAATTTATCGCATGGAACAGAGGAATCCCATGTAAAGCAGATCGAAGCAACTAGAGCCATCTCAAGAGAAATTGGCAAAGAAATTGGGATCATGGTAGATCTCCAAGGCCCAAAAATACGGATCTCAAAATTTCGAGAAGGGCATATTCAGTTAAGAGCAGGTATGCATTTTGTAGTAGATGTCGACTTACCGAAAGATCAAGGGACAGAGCAATCTGTTGGGGTAGATTATATAAATTTAGCCAAAGAAGTTTATGCGGGCGATACTTTACTGTTAGATGATGGTCTCATTATGCTAATGGTCGAAAAAATAGAAGGCTCAAAGATTCATTGTGAGGTTAAATTAGGCGGAAAATTATCGGATCATAAAGGCATTAATCGCTTGGGCGGTGGATTAACAGCAGAGTCCTTAACACCTAAGGATCGGAAAGACATACAATTTGCCGCTAAAATGAAAGCAGATTATCTAGCACTATCTTTTACGCGTTCTGCTGCGGATGTTAATGATGCAAGAACACTGCTGGAAAAAGCAGGTGGTTCTGCAGGTGTATTGGCTAAAATTGAACGAGTTGAAGCTATTCAAGCATTAGATGAAATTATAGAAAGCTCTGACGGGGTCATGGTTGCCCGAGGAGATTTAGGGGTAGAACTTGGTTACGCAGAATTACCCGCTGTTCAAAAGCATATCATTGGAAGGGCGCGTGCTTTAGATCGGGCTGTGGTCACAGCTACGCAAATGATGGAATCCATGGTTCATAATCCCATTCCAACACGAGCAGAAGTGTCAGATGTTGCCAACGCAGTCTTAGATGGGACCGATGCGGTTATGTTATCCGCAGAGACGGCCACAGGAAGCTTTCCAGACAAAGCCGTTGCAGCTATGGCTGAAACGTGTTTAGCGGCAGAGCGGCAAAAAACAACGCAAGTTTCTCATCACCGTCTAGAGTGTCGTTTTACTCGAGTAGATGAAGCCGTTGCTATGGCGGCCATGTATGTTGCCAATCACATGGATTCACGGGCAATTGTAGCGCTAACAGAAACCGGCTCAACGCCTTTATGGATGTCTCGTATTCGAACTGGGATCCCAATCTATGGATTGAGTCGAAATAAAGATGCTCGTGGCAGAATGACACTCTACAGAGGCGTATATCCCATTGATTTTGATGTCACACGTTTTCCCAATGTTGAAGTTACTCAAAAAGCATTAGATGAGTTATTGCGATTAGGAGCCGTTGAGGTAGGCGATCGAGTCGTTGTAACCAAGGGAGACATTATGGGGAATAGTGGCGGGGCAAATACTTTAAAAATTATGACCGTATAGGACGAGGATTAGAAAATGGCTTTGATTACATTACGACAATTGTTAGATCACGCTGCAGAACATCAATATGGTGTTCCCGCTTTTAATGTGAATAACCTAGAGCAAATCCGTGCAATTTTGGAAGCAGCAGATGAAACAGAAAGCCCGGTTATTGTGCAAGCTTCAGCGGGCGCTCGCCAATATGCAGGCCCGGGCTTTTTAAAACATTTAATATTAGCAGCGATTGAAGAATATCCCCATATACCCATTTGTATGCACCAAGATCATGGAGCATCGCCTGCCGTCTGTCAGCGTTCTATTCAGCTTGGATTTACCTCTGTGATGATGGATGGCTCGTTAAAAGAAGATATGAAAACGCCTGCTAATTATGAATATAACTCGCAGGTTACGGCAGAGGTTGTGCGGATGGCACATGCCTGCGGGGTGTCTGTAGAAGGTGAATTAGGGTGTTTAGGTTCATTAGAATCGGGTAAAGCAGCAGAAGAAGATGGCTCTGGTGCTCATGGAATACTAACCAAAGAAATGATGTTAACGGATCCTGATGAAGCTGCTAAGTTTGTGAAAGCTACTAAAGTAGATGCATTAGCTATTGCCATTGGAACTAGCCATGGTGCTTATAAATTTAGTCGTCCCCCCACAGGCGAAGTATTGGCCATGGAGCGCGTTAAGGCTATTCATCAAAAGATCCCGGATACGCATTTAGTGATGCATGGATCTTCTACAGTACCCCCAGAATGGTTGGAAATCATTAATGAATTTGGAGGTAAAATCTCTGAAACTTATGGGGTTCCTATATCTGAGATCCAAGAAGGCATTAAACATGGCGTTCGAAAGATCAATATTGATACGGATCTTCGTTTGGCTGCAACGGGTGCTATTCGTCGATATTTAGCAAAGAACCCTTCAGAGTTTGATCCCCGCAAGTATAATCAGCCTGCCATGCAAGCCATGAAAGAAATTTGCAAAGCCCGTTATGAAGCTTTTGGCACAGCGGGTTGGGCGTTAAAAATAAGACCTATGTCACTTGAGAAAGCATCTATAAGGTATGCAAAGGGTGAATGGGATCCCAGAGTTAAGATATAGGGGACAAGAATGAGAACAAATATGTTGCAACCTAACATCACCCCTAATCATAAGTATTACCCACAAATTGGGATGATTTTTGTTGCCTTATTATTAACAGCTAATCTTATCGGGGAAAAACCCTTGGCTCTTGGGATCATTATTTTGCCAGCGGGGCAATTGTTATTTCCATTAACGTATTTGTTAGGAGATGTCTTAACAGAAGTCTATGGATTTTCAGAAGCCAGGCGTGTTATCTGGATGGCAATGCTCTGTAATCTCTTTATGGCATTAATGTGTCGTTTAGCGATGAATTTACCTTCAATTGAGTCATGGCAACATGGTGAAGCCTATGCACAAGTATTTACCCATTCCAGTCGACTTATGGTTGTATCGGTGTTTAGCTACTTTACAGGAGAATTGTTTAACGCCTATTTTGTTTCTAGGTTAAAAATCAGAATGCAGGGTCGATTATTTTGGTTGAGGGCATTATGCAGCAGCTGGATCGGAGAATTCATTGAAACGAGCATTTTTATTCCCTTGGCATTTTATGGCACGATGTCAAATGACGAGTTGTTTCAACTCGCCATTTTCTATTATTCCTTTAAAATTATCTACGCACTTTGTGCCATGCCGTTTGCCAGTAAACTCGTAACTTTTTTGAAGAAACGAGAAGCAATGGAGACAGAACTTTTCAATAAGAAAGCT
>JBEICO010000094.1:0-6084 GCA_040383965.1 Francisellaceae bacterium | reverse complement strand
TAAAGGATATAACATAACTTTAGCAATATAATCCAAAACATTAATCATTTGGAGTTTTGCTAAAATATCGTTCAACATTCCGTTACTATGTGCACCTTGGCTTAAAAATAAATTCCAAATCACAGGAAATAAAAAGGCAAATGCGTGTAGTAAAATTGAACCTGGAGTTAATAAAAACCGTCTATTTTCCATTTTCCAAAATAAGACTAAAAGTGCTATTGCATAAAACACATAGCCTGTCATGGCTTTTGTTAAAAAAGATGCAATCAACCCAAACAATGCTAAGCATAAATAACCTAAATTCTTTTCTTGGACTGCTACCCAAGCGCAGGCTATTGCCCCAAAAACACAAAGCGAAAACAAAGGATCCGCGTACGCTAGCCAACCACGACGAAATAAAACATCTCCGCTTAAATAAATCAAAGCACTAAAAAGCGCTAAAGAGCGATTTTTAAAAAGCTTCTGCACAAACCAAATTAACAGCAAACAAGTGCATAGGGTTATTAAGACGGTAAGTAGGCGTGAAGCCACTAAAACCTGATCCCACCCTAAAACGACAGCAAATGGGATCAACAACCAGTTTAATAAAGGAGGGCGTGCATAGTTTACGCCATATTGAGTTGGAACTAGCCACTCTTGATTAAAAGCCATTTCCATAGTGGTTATGGTATAGACCGCTTCTTCCCCTTGGTATGGTAACCACAGAGTTGTTAGCAAACTAAATATCGCCAGGATAAACCAAATCCCAAAAAGGTTTTGTTCCTTGTATAATGCAGGGTAACTATTTATTTTCATCGATTTAACAAAGAGTAAACATGTTAACAAATCCCGTACTTTCTATCGTAGTCCCAGTTTTTAACGAGACTACCATAATTACCGCTTTTCACCAACGCTTGACTGCAGTACTAGACACGATACCGTTCCCATCAGAGATCGTCTACGTGAACGATGGCAGCACGGATAACAGCGTCGACATTTTAAAAAAAATCCGCGAAAACGATGCTCGAGTTGCCCTGGTAGATTTAAGTCGGAATTTTGGAAAAGAGATCGCACTCTCTGCTGGACTTGATCATACGCATGGCGACGCTATTGTGGTGATTGATGCGGATCTTCAAGATCCTCCAGAATTAATACCAAAACTGATCCAAGAATGGCAACGTGGGTTTGATGTGGTTTTTGCAAAACGCACTTCGCGAGCAGGTGAGACTTGGTTTAAGAAGATAACAGCACATTTTTTTTATCGTCTATTACACAAACTTAGCCCTATCGAAATTCCAATCGACACCGGAGATTTTCGCTTATTAAGTCGCCGTACTGTAGAGGCGCTTAAACTATTGCGTGAAACACATCGCTTTATGAAAGGGCTTTTTGCTTGGGTGGGTTACCCACAAATAGCGGTTGAATATGAACGCGATCGTCGCTATGGGGGAGAAAGTAAATGGAATTATTGGAAGTTGTGGAATTTGGCTATTGAAGCCATTACTTCATTTAGTATTGCCCCCTTAAAATTAGCCACTTATTTAGGCTTTACCACCGCTTTTGGATCTTTTATTTATGCGCTTTTTATTATTTACAAAACTTTAGTGTTTGGAGATCCGGTACAAGGATATCCCTCTATTATGGTCGTGATATTATTTCTTGGCGGGATCCAATTGGTAACCTTAGGGATCATGGGAGAATATTTAGGCAGAACCTTTGTCGAAACAAAGCAGCGACCGTTATATTTGGTTAAAGATTACGAGGCACCCAATTTTTTAGATTCACGGGAAACAACATAATCTAACACCGTGATAACTGCCTGCTCGCCTCCTGCCATTTTTGCAGTGACTGAAAAACTTCCGGAAGGTCCGTTAATCACAATAACTGGGCTAACACTAATTTGAAATGCATCGGCAAGCTTAGTAGACTGCAATAATTCTTGGTTGATGGTGAACGAATTATACAGATCTAAAAATTGTTTTTCTGAAACGCCGTTTTTTACAAAAAAATCTGTCAGTAACTTCATGTCTGATAGATCAATACGCTGCTGATGGATTTCATTAAAAAATAGGGGATCTAACGTTTCTGATTTCCCCAATGCTTTGGTGACCAGAAATGCCTTCGCCAATACTTCCCACTTTTTATTGAAAACTAACGGGAAACGTAAAAAAACAACATTTTCTGGTTTATTTTTGGCTACCCACTCATGAATGATCGGCTGCAGACGCCCACACCAGAAACAATCATAATTAAAAAATTCAATAACTTGTATCTTGCCGGGATTTTCAAGCATTAGTTCTTGAACGCCTTTATCGGCTAATACACCCGCACCAAACCGATGATATTGCTTGCCTTCCTCAATCACCGTTGGAATAACAGAACCTGGCAATGGCGCGTTAGGAGGCGGCGACGTTGCCCCGCTTAGCCCAGAATATCCTAAAGACCATCCAACAATAATTAATCTAATGAAGACCTGAAACATAATGACCCACTGCCTCCATCTCTTCGTCTGTCATACGTTGACTAATATCTCTCATAATAGCATTTGGATCGTTAGATCGCGCACCACTCTTAAAAGCTTTTAGCTGATCAATGATATAGTCAGCATGTTGACCACTTAACGGCGGAAAACCCCCAGGGCTATTGCCTCTGCCACTTGGCCCATGGCAAGCAGGGCCACACGCAGGGACCCCAGTCTTAATATTCCCACCCCGATAGATTTTCTCACCTAAAGCAACCCATTTTTCAGGCGTGGCGCCAACGGTAGGCTTTTGATTGGCAAAATAAGCAGCGAGATCTGCAATATCCTGATCAGATAAGCTTTGGGTGATCCCAAACATCACAGGGTTATTGCGAGTTCCTTTGTCGCCTTTTCGATATTCTACGAGCTGCTGTATGAGGTATTTTTCTGGTTGTCCTGCAATTTTGGGCCAGGCGGGTACAACGCTATTGCCATCCGCCGTATGGCAGGCGACGCAAACCTGTGATTTCTCTTGACCTGCTGTAGCGTTCGGAATAATTTCCGCTGCTACTACGACTCTAGAGAGTAGTAACAGGACAAAACCCATCCCGTGTATCATCCATTTCATTAAAAAAGCTCCATACCCATATTGCAGCATCGCAAGACACGCTATCATGATACCCAATGAACACCTTAAACTACAACCGGATCCAATTCCTGAAAAGCGCCCAAAATTCATCCCATCTTCCTCCGGACATGGGGGCAGAAGTGGCATTTGCGGGGAGATCTAACGCTGGAAAATCGAGTGCCTTAAATACCATTACCGGGATCAAAGGATTGGCACGGACCAGCAAAACCCCAGGCAGGACTCAGTTAATTAACTTTTTTGAAATGGATACTCGGCGCCGTCTTGTCGATTTACCCGGCTACGGCTACGCAAAAGTTCCGGATAAAATTAAAGATCATTGGCAACGTTTCTTATCAAATTATTTACTAGAACGTGAGTCTCTAAAAGGCCTTATCTTATTAATGGATATTCGCCATCCATTAACGCCTTTAGATTGGCAATTAATTGAATGGGTAGAAGAGCGACAATTGTCGTTACATATTCTTCTTACGAAATCAGACAAATTACGATCTGGCGCTGCTAAAAATGCGATCCTGGAAGTCAGAAAATGCCTAGCATCTTTTGCAGATCCTATCACGGTACAATTATTTTCATCCCTTAAAAAAACGGGCATTAAAGAAGTACACCAAAAATTAGACGAATGGTTGAGCATCTCATTATGAACCTGAACGACAAACACACCAGATATCTACCTCTGCAACACCCGCATCTTTAAGCACTTTACTTAGGGCATTCACTGTACTGCCCGTCGTAACCACATCATCCATAATGGCAATATGTTGATAGGGAATAGGTTTAGTGATCTGAAAAGATTTTTCTAAATTTTGAATTCTTTGATCCCTATTTAAGGCCGATTGCGGCACTGTATTTCTAACCCGAATGCAATGTTCTAAAAGTAAAGGCGCTGGACGCCGTTTTATTAATGGCCAAAGTAATTCAAGTGCTTGGTTGAACCCCCGTTTTCTAAATCTGCTTTTATGGAGCGGTACTGGTAGAATAGCTTCTGGAAACGGTTTATTCTGATACCACTTTGTAATGAGAGACTCGGCCAATAATTCCCCTAATACCCTACCATAAGCTAATTGTGCTCCAAATTTTAAGCGGGTAACCAATTTAATCACAGGTAGTTGATAACTAAAAGGCGCACATAAGCGATCAAACTCTGGCGGGGAAATCCCACAGGTTTCACAATAAATTGAGTCTCTACCTGAAATTAAGGGCAAGCCACAACGATAACAGTTATCTTCCAACCAGGGTAACGAAGCTTTACAGACTGCGCACAGATCTTGCCCGGTATTAGGATAGGGATCCATCCCACATAAGCAACACACATTCGGAAAAAACCATTGTTCTAAATTTTTTAACATGCGACAATTATCCAAATGAAATCTATTATTGCCCAAAACTTTAACCACGTTGCGGAATTTTACGATAACGCAGCCGTATTGCATCAAGAAATCGGCTCTCGCCTATTAGAACGTTTAGAGTTAATAAAAATCTCCCCCGAAACAATCCTCGACTTAGGCTGCGGCACCGGGTATTTTTCCAAAGCCCTCGCTTTAAAATATCCAAACGCTACTATTATTAATTTAGATATTTCTCAAAAAATGCTCTCTATTTCTAAACAGCCTTCCAACTCCACGCAACCGTATCTTCTATGCGCAGATGGCGAACATTCTCCCCTTAAAACCCAAAGCATTGATTTTGTCTTTTCTAACGGTTTTTTACAATACTTTTCTTATCCGCAAAATATACTAGGGGAAATATTTCGAGTTTTAAAACCCAATGGCTTACTCCTCTTTACCACTTTCGGACCAGACACTTTAAAAGAGTTGCGTCATGCCTTTCAAACCCTCCATTTACAATACCCTATCCAATCTTTTAGTGACATGCATGATTTAGGAGATTTATTGGTGAAAACAGGGTTTCAAGATCCCGTAATCGACACCGAAACCTTAACCCTTACCTACAAAAATTTAACCAAATTAGCAGATGACTTATTGCAAACAGAATGTCATCTGATCTCTGTTTCAGATCCTTTGACAAAAACATATGAAACTCTATATGGAACAGATGGGGTTTTACCGGCTACTTTTGAAATTATTTACGGCTTGGGATTTGTTGCTGCAAAAACAGATCTGTACCAAAAAGACGAAGATGGCATTATTCGCATACCTGCAGATTCTTTGCCAATCCTTGAATAATTGGGATCCTGGTACACTGTAACTTAATTTTTTCAGCTTCGGGCACTAAACTCGCTGCGCTCAGACAACGCGCCCTTGCTCAAAAAATTAAGTTACAGCGTACTAGTTATAAGTTATATTCTTTTAACAGCGCATCCATTTTGGGCGCCCTACCACGGAATTCCATAAATAAATCCATAAAGTCTTTTGAACCGCCTTGCTCCAGGATAATGGATAAAAATTGCTTAGCAATTTGTTTGTCAAAAACTTGATTTTTTTCTTTGAATAGATCAAACACATCTAGAGACATCACTTCAGACCATAAGTAACTATAATAACCTGCCGCATAGCCACCTGAAAAGATATGAGAAAAACCATGTTGGAATTGATTAAAAGCAGGCGGCGACAGCGCTGCCGTTTTGGCTCGCACTCTATCTAATAATTCTTGAACCTCTGCTGCATTCTGAATCAAACCGCGGTTATGCAGTTCAAAATCAAATAACGCAAATTCCAATTGTCTTACCAAGAACAATCCTGCTTGAAATTTTTTACTGGCCTTTAATTTTGAAAAAGTCTCTTTAGGTAAAGATTGCCGGGTTTCGATATGCTTAGAAATAAATTTAAGCGCCTCTTCTTCCCAACACCAATTTTCTAATAATTGGCTGGGTAATTCTACTGCATCCCAATACACACCATTTAACCCCGAAATACTAGAGTAATCTACTTTGGTTAAAATATTGTGCAGACAATGACCAAACTCATGAAACAATGTTACCACATCATCATGCGTTAACAACGCCGCAGCATTGCTTGCGGATTTAGAAAAATTGGTT
>JBEICO010000093.1:0-6116 GCA_040383965.1 Francisellaceae bacterium | reverse complement strand
TGTGACTCGAACCCAAGATCGTCCTATTGTCTCAGGCGCTATTTCACCCAGATCCGCAGTTTTATTAATTATAATCTTGTTAATTTTGGCATTTTTATTGGTATTGCAACTCAATTTCTTTACTTTTCAATTATCCCTGATTGCACTTTTTATAACATTTTTTTATCCTTTGATGAAACGATATACCCATTTTCCTCAGGTGGTATTGGGGGCAGCGTTTGGTATGGCAGTACCTATGAGTTTTGCAGCTATTACGAATACCATTCCAAATTCCGCATGGATTTTATATTTTGCTGTGTTGTTATGGACTGTGGCTTTTGATACTGAGTATGCGATGAAAGACAGAACAGAGGACATTAAATTAGGGCTTAAATCAACCGCGATTTTCTTTGGAAAATGGGATCGATTGATGATTGGGCTATTACAAATAATGACTCTTGCATTAATGGCATTGCTTGGCTCTCAATGTAAATTAAAGGGTATTTATTTTCTAGGCATTTTAATTTCAATTGTGTTTATTGTATATCAACACTACTTACTCAAAGATCGGGATCCCAATCTATGTTTTAAGGCCTTTTTGAATAATCATTATTTAGGGGCTTGGTGGTTTGGTATTGTATTGCTGGATTATATAATCATGTAAGACGGTGCGAAGTGCTGGATGCAGGCTGGGAAGCTAGTTGTATTAATGTTAAGTGAGTGGTACAGTTAAGCTACATAATCACATTTGAGTTAAGAATATGCATACTAGTACTTACAGTCGTACTCTGGAAGAGCATCGTGTTATCGTCAAGGAATTAGCACCACCGCCGTATCCACCTCAACCGGTACGTCAATGGAAATTTGGTGAAATGACCGTCTATACACCCATGAATGTAGATGGGCCTTATCCAACATTTCTCTTTGTTCCTGGAAATGCTTTTGTTGCTTCCGAGCAGTACTATACAGAGTACGTGTGTTCCAATATAGCAGGTCAAACAAAATGCCAAGTGATTGCTGTTAATCAGCCATTGGCACCTGAATTTCCGTTTCCACGGGGATTAGAGGATCTTTATAAAACCTTATGTTTGCTCTTTGAGCGAAAACCATCCGCTTTAAAAATTGACTTTAATAATTTTGCCATTGGGGGATATAGTTCGGGAGGGAATTTTGCTGCCTTATTGTGCCTCATGGCCCGATTTAAAGGATTTCCTATTGCTAGAGAAATTTTAATCAGTCCTACTTTAGATTTGGCACGTTTACCAAAGGGCTTTGAAGAATTTGAATCTCTTGATACCGCTATTTCAGAAGGGTTTGTTAAGTGGTTTGTGAGTAAGTATCTTCCAAACCATATTCTTCCAAGTTACCCATTCGCATCTCCTCTGTGGATAAATGATAGGTGTTTTAAGGGAAATGCTTCTGTCAATATCTTCTATGGAGAACATGATAGGTTCCGGGGAGATTCGGAATGTTTTTCTGTTAAACTTAAGGGGCAATGTGTGCCGGTACAACCTTTGATGTTTAAAGGTGAAAATCATGGTTTTTTATGGCACAATCCAGAAGTGTTGCGAGCCGTTTCTGCCCACTTAATAAGTGCCATTAGTGGATTTCCTGTACCAAGACTAATTCCTTGTCGCTCACAACCATCTTTAAAGACTAAAAGAGATATTGGTATAAATGAAAGAAAAATTAAGGGTGCGATCACTCCAGATAAAGAGCTGAAACATTCTTCAGATCAAAACGCTCTATTGTTGTATTCGTACCGGCCCAGAAAGCCAAAGGCTTTAAAAGAGACTGAGGAAAATACATATAAGGTGGTTCGTTCATGTTATCAAAAAAAATTCTAGAGTATTCTTTTAGCATTTACACTATAAAACTTGGGGTTTACCCGCTCAACCCATTTCTTGATTTGTTTTGGTAATATGGGGATTATGTCTTGGAATTGAACATCTAAGGTAAATCCATGTTTTTCAAGAACGGAACAAACCCCTTTCAAACTATTTTTCAGAGTCATATTAGCTGTTTCATGTACCTCCAAGGTAATTTCTCTCACAAGTTTAAGTTTGTCTCCCAATTCTTCTAATACCTGTTGTTCTGCGCCTTCAATATCCATTTTAAGAAAGTCAATTTCTTCATTAATAAAATGGGATAATCGTGCAGACTTAACTAAGATTTTAGTAGAGGATTGTCGCTGTTCCCCCCAAATATTAAAAATAGAGTTTCCTCTACTATCTGAGGTGGTTCCATTCGCTTCCCCATAGAATGAAATATATCCGTCTTTTTTAGATAAAGCAGCATTAATTAAGCTTACATCAGATAACTTGTTTTCGAAAATATTTTTCTTTAAGAGGAGAAATGAGTGTAGATCGGGCTCAAAGCAAGAAACTTTAGCATGTGGATAGTGCATTTTGAAAAATAGAGTGGATAATCCAATGTTGCTGCCTGCGTCAATAATGGTGGGGTTTGGCTTATCTGATTTAAATTGATAAATTTTATTTATAAATACTTCTTGATAAATATCCTGAAAGGCCTCTTTGTTATGATAAAATAAATTAAATTCAGGCGTTTTAAAGCATAGGGGGATATTTTTATCAAATGCATCAAGGGTAAGTTTTGTCATTTTAACTTTCCCCTTTAAGAACCACGTATTTGTTAACGATATTTTGACATTGTTCTACCGTAAAGGGTTTAACAACATAATCATTTAAGCCCATTGAAAGAGCTTCCTCCGAATAAGCTGATACCATAACAATAGGAGTAGCACCCTTAGGACTCTTAAGTTTTCTCATTTGTTCTGCAACGGTGAATCCATTGATATCTGGTAGACCCACATCTAGCAAAACAAGTTCGTAATTATTTTCATGGAAAAGTTCGAGAGCTTCTTTTCCAGTGCTGATAGCATCAATTGTGCCACCCATATCCGTTAGCATCATTTTGACTACTCTTAATGTAATCTCATGATCTTCTACCAGTAGTACAGTAAAATTTGTTTTATTCATTTTTTAATCGTCCATGCCTGTCAATTTATTAACGAGAGGAATACCTACAGGCAAAGTACAAATAAATATTGTGCCTTTGCCAACCTCGCTTTTCAGATCTATTTCCCCATCCAATTCTTTGATCAATAATTTTACCATGGGTAATCCTAGGCCATATCCTTTATACCCGCTGTTACTAAGGGATGAAAAATTATTAACTCTTTCATAAAAGAAGGCTTGCTTTTCAACGGGAATACCAACCCCGGTATCTTCAATGGTTAGATACAAAATTATATTTTTGCGATCAATTCTTTGAGCAAGTTTAATAGAAACTTTGATATATCCCGATTCTGTGAATTTAATAGCATTGCTGATTAAGTTTAACAATATCCGCTGTATACGGTTTGGATCTCCAATAATGATTTCTGGGATTTCATCGGAATATTCGAAAAGTAAAGGTAGGCTTTTAATTTTTGCGGCGACAGTTTCCATAGAAATAACGCTTTTAACTAAGGCTACCAAATCAAACTTTTTAGAAAGGATGGGTGTTGTTCCTGATTCAGTTTTCACAAAATCTAAAATATTATTGCAATAGTCTAGTAATTCTTTGGCGGACTTTGAAATGTCTCCTAAATGTTTACGTTTAACTTCGTCTGTTTCCTTTCCTTCCAAGATACCTGCTAAAATCCAAATCCCATTAAAAGGCGTTCTAATATCATGTTCCATATGACGAATAAGTTCCGTTTTAGATTGATTGGCTTTCTCTGCTTTTATTTTTTCTTCTAACAATTCCGATTCAATCTTTTTTAAATACGTAATGTCAACCGTGTTCCCGATAACTCCGATAATCTCACCGTGTTCATTTCGAAGAGGTTTTTTATTAGAGAGTTGCACTAGTTTTTCCCCAGAAGGTAGGATAACAATTTCCTCAGTAATCGACTCAACTTTAGCCTTCATGACCTCTAGATCATGCTGACGATACTGAACAGCAACATCTTCTGGAAATAGATCGTAATCCGTTTTTCCCACAATAGCTTGCCAGGGCAGATTAACACTTTTCATTTTTTGCATGGCAAAAGCATTGCATCCCAAATACATGCCTTCCTTATCTTTCCAGTAAATACTGCCAGGTAGCTCATCCATAATCGTTTTTAAACGATGCAGTAGAGATTTTTGTTCCGCGATAGTGGTTTCCAGTTCCTCAATTCTCTCAGTCGCTTGTGGCAATGTTAAGAGCTTTTTCTTCATACTGTTACCATGTGGGTCGTCCTTATTTTAAACAACTATACATAGAATCCGTCAAATCTTCTAATAGCTTAAAATATCCATCGGGATTGTTTTCAGTTTTGTTTCCGATTGGATCTAATTCGCCCATTTTAACCGGCAAATTTTCCGTAATGCTTTGGACTAATTTTGGTTGGAATTGTGGTTCGGTAAAAACACATTTGGCTTTTGTTTGTACGATAATAGAACGAATGGTGTGGAGGCGTTTTGCGCTGGGTGGAACTTCTGGATGTAAGGTAATGGATCCTACACCTTTTAGACCATATTGATGTTCAAAATATTGATAGGCATCGTGAAACACAATAAAAGGTACGGTTTTAAGAGGTTCTAATTTTTGGCGGATTTTATAATCTAGAGCAATTAATCGATGTTTTAGAGCTTCGCCATTTTTTCGATAAAGAGCGGCGTGTTTAGGATCAACTGTTAATAGGCTATGAACTATTGTATCGGCAATGACCATTGCATTATTAGTATCTAACCAGAAGTGCATGTCAACATTCTGAGCAGAATAATGATGGTGGTCAGAGTGATCAGAGTGATCAGAGTGATTATGGTGTTCATGGGGATCCCAAGCGGCACTGTGGCGAATGGGGAGTAGCATCAGTCCCATGGTTTTTCCGAGTTGTATGACGCGAGTTTTACAAGGGCGTTCATGTTCAATATTGTGCAAAGACTTAACCAAAAAAGTTTCTAATTCAGGTCCTCCCCAAAAAATAAGGTCGGCTTGTTTTAAGAGTTTAATTTCTTTGGGTTTTAAGACATATTGATGGGGAGAAGATCCGGGGCTTACCAATAACTGGGGAGTCCCGACTCCCTGCATGATGGCGGCGACTAAAGCGTAAAATGGCGTTATACTAACGGCTACTTTAGGAGGAGCTTCATTCATTGCCAGGCTTATGCTGGGCCAATTTCCCATTACAAAGGAGAGGAGCATAGCAAAAAGCTTGATTTTCAGGCTATTCATAAGTGTTAACCGTATAACTTAAGAGGTTTACCATTGTCATTAGTAACCGCTAAACACATTCACGTACAATTTGGACGAAAAATCGTTCTATCCGATGTACATCTTACCGTAAGTGCGCAAGAAATTGTAACGTTAATTGGTCCAAATGGTGCAGGAAAGTCTACTTTGGTTCGAGTTGTGTTGGGTTTGATCCGCCCAAGCGCTGGCGAGGTTCGGTTACAGCAGAGCATTCGTGTGGGTTATATGCCTCAAGGGTTAGTTATCGAGCCCTATATGCCCATTTCTGTCTGTCGGTTTTTAGAGTTAACAGAGGGAGTAGCGCCAGAGTATTTACAGCGTGTGATGCAAGAATTAAAGATTGAGCACCTCAAAAACTCTGCGATCCAATCCATTTCAGGGGGAGAGCTTCAAAGAGTATTGTTAGCTAGAGCACTGCTTCGAAAGCCAGATCTGTTGGTGTTAGATGAACCTGTACAAGGGGTTGATGTGACGGGGCAAGAAGAGCTATATCAATTGATCACGCATATTCGGGATAGACATCGGTGTGGAATTTTAATGGTGTCCCATGATTTACACTTGGTAATGGCAGGCACCGATTCTGTGATTTGTTTAAATAAACATGTTTGTTGCTCTGGACATCCTGAAATGGTTAGTCAACATCCGGAATTTTTAAATTTATTTGGTGCTAAACCCGCTCGTTTGGCTGTCTATGCACACCAACATAATCATCAACATAATTTAGGAGGCGATATATGTCCTTAGATTTTATGATGCGGGGGATGATCGCGGGAATTGGGGTTGCCTTGGTTGCAGGCCCTTTAGGTTCAATCGTGGTTTGGCGTCGAATGGCAAATTTTGGGGATGCCCTTGCCCATTCAACTTTATTAGGGCTATGTTTTTCTTTGTTATTC
>JBEICO010000092.1:0-6154 GCA_040383965.1 Francisellaceae bacterium | reverse complement strand
AGTATATGGCATGGTTTTTGGAATGTAGGATTATAACCTATCATGTTGATGGCATTAAGTCTTGTTGGGCTTAAAAGATATTCAAAATTGAATTAAAGCTTTGGCATGCATGTCAAACTACATCACCGGTAGGACACGATTCATCAAGCAATTTATTTACAATGGCCGTATTTTTTTTTAGATCTGCGATGATACCTTGCAAATATAAACAATTCTGATTCAAAACCAATACTTGTGTCATTTTTATTAGGATGTTTTGGCGCTCTTCATCACTTACTGCTAAACTCTGTTGCGAAAATGCTTGTATAACCTTTACTATTGAAACTTTAAGGGCGGGAATAGTATTAAAGCGATCCAAAAAAAGATCGACATCTTGAATACTTTTTGTTTCAGAAGCAATCTTTGCTTTTATTTCTTCATCAAATTCAACATGAACTTTTTGTTTAATTTGCTCAAAATCTGCAGCGCCTTCAAATTGAGTTCGAATTTTATCTAAAAAAACAACAATGATTTTATTGAATTCCTCATTAGGCTTTTCATTTTTTCTAAGCTTTTGTTTTGTAATCAAAGAATATATATTACATACAAATTCGTATATTATCTTTAATTTATCAAAAGATGAACCAGGAACATTTCCTTTTGAAAAATTTTCTAATGCTTCTTTAAGTTTTTTAAGCAATTCTTGCTCGTCAGTTTCAGCGCACACATCAAATTGGTTACTTAAAAGTGAAACCACACTACCAACTTGGATATCTGACAACGGCTCTGCAACTTTCTTCTTTAACACAACAATAATTCTCCTAATTTATGCCTCGTTCCTATTTAATCAGGTGCTGAATAACACGCTGTATATGGCTAAAATCCTGAACCAACTAATGTACTTAACATTTAAAACACTCCTCGCCACTTCATGAGTTAAGGAAAAATTAGACTAATTTTTGTATTCGGTACTCATTGCAGCCTTTTTTCTTTGATCTAAATCTAATGATCCCTCAATTTTTCGTAGAGGTAATGGAGAACTGGGTCCTCCCGAAAGAAGTAGTGCGGGACTCTGTCCACCACCAATTTCAGCTCTACCTGTTTTCTTAAACTCTAAAAACTGTTGTTTTAATTCCCCCACCGTTAACAATAACGAAGAATAATCTAGTCTCAGTAATCGATTCTCTTCTTCTCGAGCTCGATCGCGTTCTTTTAAACGATCAATTGTTTGCTCACTAGATGCTACCACTCCTTGAAGCGCTACCACATCTTGTTTTGCCACTTCAAGTTTTTTCTTTGCATCAGCTTCACGCAATTGTGCTTGCAATCTCTCAGTTGCTTTACTCTCTTGAAGATACTCTGTCAAAACCGCAGAATTTTTTGCCATTGGAGAAGTAAATGCGGCTCTTGTATCTAAAGTACTTAGAACATGTCCTATTGATGCTGTCTCGAAACACTCCCTTTCTTCTTTAGATAGTCTAATTGCATCTTTTATAAACTCGTTAGTTTTTGTAGTAATCATTTCTCTACTAATTGATACATTGGCAGAAGTTGATGGAGTAATTAATGACTTCTCCACTTCACTTGAGAATTTACTCAACAGAGCCGAAACCTTTTCTATTAGTTCTTTTAAACCAGCTTCATCATATTGCCCGCTTTTAAGCAAAATTTCTAAACGTTTCTTATGAAACTCCAATAATATTTTATGTGCTTCTGCAACTTCATTAATATGCCTACTCATAGATTCATTAAGTATCTTATTCTTTTCAACAAGATTAAAGTTTAATTGGATAAGAGCATTATCTTTACTTTCAATTCCATTTTTATCTTCTAAATACTTAGATTCAATTTTTAATTTTTCAGATTCTTCATCTATTGATGCTCCAAACCAACTATCTAATTTTGCTTTAGTTTTTTTACTTAACTCTAGCAACTCTTGTTCTCTTTTTTTATTTAGTTTTTCGTACACACCTTTGGTTTTATGATCTTCAATTTGACTTTGATATTCTTTGATGTCTTTTTCTATTTTAATGATATGTAAGCGCAATTCATCTAAAAGTTCTATTTTCTTATCTATTAATGTCTCAAAACTTTTATTTAATTTTTCTAATGTGTTATCAGCAGTAAACATGGTCACCCCCTAAAGTAAGAGGTAAGACAAAAGCTTCCTATTTTTATTGGAGTCTTACCATATAAAATCGATAGCTCTCCCTGCCTTCAATGCGGTGACTATCACATATTAAAAATGGGGTGTCAAGAATTTTCTTTACTGTTGAAAGGAACTAGGTCTAGCGTTACCAATTAATATCTTTGGGGTGACCGTCTTCATCAATTGCGACAAAGGTAAAAAGGCCTGCGGCAACATGATCTTCTACACCATAACGCATGCGATTTGCAAAAACTTGCAGCTGAATACTAATGGAAGAGTGACCCGTTTTAATAACTTCGCCATAGCAACAAACGAGATCACCTATGTAGACGGGTTTTATAAAAACCATTTTATCAATGGCAACAGTTGTAACACGATTTTGGGCGCGGCGATGCGCAAGCACCGCTCCGCCTAAATCCATTTGCGAAACCAACCATCCTCCAAAGATATCTCCATAAGCATTGGCATCTGCCGGCATTGCTACCGTCTGTAATACCAATTCACCTTCAGGTTTTTTGCTTGGTTCCTTACTCATCCGTCCTGGCCTTTATTTGCGACTTTTAGCTTGCTTGTATAAATACCCGCATAAACCAAGATATAACACAACGCCCAATACAGTATCGTAAGAGGCAAGCCCAGCAGGCAAGTGTATGGCAAACATCTCTGTCGATTTATAGGCAAAGAACATGGTTAAGATAGCACCCAGTATTGCCTCGCCCGCAATAATGCCGGATGCACATAAAATTCCAAAATTAGATGGTTCTTCATCTGGAGATTTACCCCGACTAGCCAATGCTTGAATTACGCCCCCTACAAAGAAAGCAGTGATATATCCAAAGGGCAGATAAATTCCTAAAGCAAATAACATAACTGGAAACCGAAGACTGCTCTTAGCTTTTTTTAGTGCTAGATCTAAGCCAATCGCAACAACCGCTAACAGCGCTCCTCCTTGAATCATCCGCCATGGCAATTCACCCACAAAAAATCCTTTTGCAATCGTTGCCATTAAGGTTGCTTGAGGTGCCGGTAAGGCTCGTTCTGGATCCATTCCCGGACGGGGCATCACATCCCCAATGCCATATGCTTCAAACGTAGATTGTAAAATTAACGGTATCACTAATGCAGAAACCACCGCACCCACTGCTAACATTAACTGTTGCTTCCAAGGTGTGGCTCCCACCAATTGGCCGGACTTCAGATCTTGCATATTATCGCCGCTAACAGCCGCTGCCACACAAACGACTGCCGCAAAAATAATCACAATCGCCGCTGCTTTTAAGGCTAAATCCGCATTAATTACCAGATCAACTTGTGATTTTAAAAGAAACAACAAGACACTTGCAAAAGCAATAATTGCCGCAATCGTAATACCAGAAATGGGCAACGAGGTTGTCCCCACAATTCCCACAATGTATGCAGCAATAGCAGCTGCCACGAATCCTACCAATAAGGAAAAAAGAGTCGCAAACATCACTGTTATCCAGAATAATTTAGGACTTAATCCTAAATTTATTCCACCGATCAAGGTATAAAATAAGAAAAAAGTTGGAACAGCAAGGATCAATATCCCTAACAAGACATATTTAAAAGGGATATCTCTATCCGTTCTAAGCGCGGTACTAAATTCATTGGTCCCAGATCTCATGGCCGAGAAAGAAGATTTCAGCGCATAGAGAATAGGCTTTATCAAACTAATAACACCCCATAATCCACCAACAGCTAAAACGCCTACCCCAACATATCTAAAATGAGATTTCTGAATCATCGCAAGAGCGGTGCCTACATCCTTGGCTTCAGGCAATCCAAATTTCGCTACAAAAACGGGTATCGCAATACCCCAGGTTAAAACGCCACCCACGACGAAGGAAAATAATCCTCGCATGCCAACGATATACCCCGCACCAAGTAATACCGGAGACAACATAAGACTGCCTCCTAAAGCAGTACTGCCTAATTTAGTCCAATACTGAACTTGTTCTCCCGCAATTTTAAATCCGGTTTGTAAAAAAGAAAGAAAGGCTGACAATAAACTTGCGGTTAATAAAACTTTGGCAGAACCTTTATTACTATCTTCACCGGCTTTTAATACTTCCCCTGTTGCTATTCCTTCAGGATAGGGAAGGTTATCTTCTACTATCATGGTACGTCTTAAAGGAACTGAAAAAAGAACACCTAAAACACCCCCAATCATGGTGATTGCTGCGGTTTGGAAATAATCAAATGATTTCCAATATCCCATCAAAATCAAAGCTGGCAAGGTAAAGATAACACCTGCTGCAACCACTTCTCCTGCAGAAGCAATGGTTTGCACCATGTTATTTTCTAAAATATTCGCGTTTTTAAAACGCCTTAACACTAACATGGAAATTAACGCAGCCGGTATAGAAGCTGCAATAGTTCTGGCAATTTTTAACCCTACATATGTGCTAGAAGCCGCTAATACAACCGCCAAAAAAATTCCCAAAAGCAATGCACGCAGCGTTACTTCTGGTAATACGGTAGATGCGGGAACAAATGGCTCGACTCGAGCTGTAGATTTTACTGTTGCCATCTTTTGCATCTTAGTTTGTCAATTCAATAAAAAAAGTAAACCTTAACACAATACAAGGTAACATGAGATGCAGCATTCGGAAAGACTAATGGTAAATAGACTTATCTGCCAATACCACGGTAGCAGCTAGGCTGGCACTAAAAACAATAAAAGGATCGTCATTAAACAGTGCATCTTTTATTTGCACCACATTGGCTTCAAGAGTCCCTGTTCGCTCGCGATACTCAACTAAGTTAACAAAATGCTCTCGCAAATATTGTATATATTCTTCAAATCGATAACCTGTATCCACTATGTACGTCCTTAATGAGAAAAATAGGATATAATTCAGACAATTAACTTACTCATGTCTCTCATGTATAAACTTTAACACAGAAGCCCAGCTTATTTCTAGCCTGATTTGTCTATGCCATAACCTGACACCTTCCAAACCATGCATCTTAAGCACAACTGTAGTACCATGGCATTCAATATGAGATGGGATTAAAGAGCGCATGACAAACAAAGTTACACAGCCAATCCATTTTGAAACTGCTTTAAGTGAATTAGAAGTTTTGATCGAAAACATGGGAAGCGGAAAGCTCTCGCTTGAAGATGCTCTTAAAAATTTTGAACAGGGAATTTCTTTGGCAAGACAATGTCAAGAAAGCTTAAAAAAAGCAGAACAAACTGTCCAGATTTTAATAGAGCAAAACGGCAAAGTACAAACTATCCCTTTTAACGAGGAAAAATAGCGCGTGGAATTTGAGTCTTATCGACAAATTCGGGTTAATCGAATAGAACAATATTTGGCTAAGCTATTGCCAAAAGAACCCATTCATTCCAATAGTCCCATCCGTTTATATGAAGCGATGCGCTATTCGACTTTAAACGGTGGCAAACGCATTCGCCCCCTCTTGGTATATGCTGCTGGCGAAGCGCTTGGAAACCCCATTGAATTGCTGGATGCTCCCGCCGCTGCCATTGAACTTATTCATTGTTATTCCTTGATCCATGATGATCTCCCTGCCATGGATAACGATGACTTACGACGTGGTAAACCTACTTGCCATATCGCCTTTGATGAAGCAACCGCCATTCTAGCGGGAGATGCGCTGCAAAGCCTCGCCTTCCAAATTTTATCCGATCCAGTCTTAAATCCGATCGATCCGCACCACAAACTAGAAATGATCCAAATACTTGCTGAAAAAGGTGGGTTAAATGGCATGGTGGGTGGACAAGCATTAGATATTGCCTCAGAAAATACCGATGTTTTTATGACTATCGGAGATCTTCGCGACATTCACCAGAAAAAAACAGGGGCTTTAATTGAAGCCTGCGTGACTTTCGGTGCCTTGGCCAGAGTGGATGAAATAGACAGATTGCTTATTTTAAAATTACAAGATTTTGCAAGATGCATAGGCCTTGCTTTCCAAATTCAGGATGATATTTTAGATATTATCAGTGATATCCAAACTCTAGGCAAAACCGTTGGT
>JBEICO010000091.1:0-6190 GCA_040383965.1 Francisellaceae bacterium | reverse complement strand
AGAAGGGTTTTATCGTTATTTTTTCTGGGATGTAGAATAATAAGAAGACAAATAGAAACCACTATCAGCATGCTAGATAGTGCAGTAATTGAGGCCCAGAGGCTCGGCACATGATTAAATTATGCGTCGATACCTCAGGGGCTGGGGAGGGGGCGGATTATTTCGAAGAGTGCTTTACATTAGTGGGGATCCCTCAGTCCCTAAAGTGAATGGAATTTGACGAGAGCTCCCTGGAAGGGGGGGGAAATGGATGATTTTATAATTAAGAAAGCTTTCAGACATTGCGTTTTATCTAATTCTGTGTTTTAATGGTTACTTAATATTTATTGATGGTGCACTCAAATTGAAGTGCAATCGTGTCCCAAATTGGGATGCAATAATAACCCAGAATTCCGTGAATTAATATTTTGGTGTTCATTTAGAGGAGAATTATTATGCCTAGTCCAACATTTACACCGCTCTTAAATAGGCTTAAAAGAGTTTATAGTTTGGCCAATGGAAGCACTAGCATTCAAGATCTCATTAAGAAATTTTCAGGCCTAGCACAACTTCCACCAGAAGAGGCTGCTGAAAAAACTGCTTTTGTTTTTCATGAAATGATGAATAAAATCGGACCCCACAAACCGCAGCATTTAAAAGGTGTAGAAGAATTCTTAAGTGGTTTTGCAGATATTGTTAAGGATGAGAATCCTTCTCTTACAGAGCAGGTTAATAAGCAATTGGAACATATTCGAAAATTAAATGGCGCTGCTAAATTTGAAGCTTTAAAGGAGTTAATGAGAAATAAAGGCCTTAGTCAATATTTTGCAGAGTATTGGCAGAAATATTTCAAGTCTCAAACAGGAGACAAAATGTCTGCTATGCAAGACATTTTCAAGGCTAATTTAACTAAATTCAATCAGGAAAATAGCGCAGCCGCACAACAAATTATTTATTCCCCAGAAGGACGTTTGGTGAGTCAATTTGTACGTTTGTTAACAACCACATTTGATATGGCACTTGTGATGGCGGATCTGGATCCTGTTTTCAAGCCGGATGATTCTGCTGAGCCTGATAACAAGAGACTTCAGTTCATGCCCCCTATGCCGAAGTAGGGTTTTCAAAGTAAGACTGCCCAATTGGAATAATGGTCATTATCTAAATTTAGATAATGACCATTGACTAAATTTAAACAATAGTTATCTAATAACCTAATACAATAAATTCATAATTCTCGGATATCTATCGGATAGTTTCATCCATAGCTCTCCCTTATCTTTTGTTCTGCATGAATAAAAATAAAGGAGTAGTATCATGTTTCAAGTAACAGCAGGGACTCCAGCGCCAATTGCCGCTATTATGCGAGAGGTTGCAGGGCTTCGATTGCAAGACAGAACTACGGTTATAACCCACTATCAGGCAACCTTAGAAGCAGCAGAGCAAAAAAGAAAAGAAGCAAAAATTGCCTTTGAAAAAGCAAATCAGGATATCAAAACACAAGAAACAGAATATACCTTGAATGAAAATTTAGTGGAGGCTGCACTGGAGGCTTGTGTAGCAGGGGATTTAGATCCTATTCGGTTTGCTAAACGAAGGGGTGGTCAAACTTGGGAATTGTTTTGTCAATCTTATCCGATCCAAATTGCACTTAAACTACGTCATACAGCCATTTTTGGTTTTTTATTGGAAAATAATCTGGATTATCGATCTAAAAGTCCCCACCATCTTCCTGTTTATGAGGATGTCTTAACTTTAGCTGCGCGCCGATCATTAACTCAAAAAGAACTGGAATTAGTAAAATTAATGTCAAACCAGATCTTAAAAGATATGCTTGTAGCTTCCGAGACAGGCGAACTTCTCTGGTTTTTGGATGCTATTTATTTTTCAGAAAAGTTAATTCATTTGCCTATTCCAGGTAAAGCTGGCATGACCCCCCTCATGCAGTTAGCACGCGATAATCATCTTGAAGCACTTATCAAAATTGATAAGGATTTTAAAATTGAATTTTCTCGGCAAGATGAGTTAGGCCGTACTGTGTTTGATCATGCTTTTGAATGCGGCCATAAGGAGCTTAGTCTATGGCTTTTACAGCGAGCAAAACCAGCCTTGCTCTCTCTACATAGGGCGGAAGATCTTTTAATTTGGGCTCTACTTAAAGGAGAAGATGAACAGGTTACACACTTGTTATCGACAGGGGTTGATGTGAAAGCCCGAGACAATGCAGCTTTGATATCAGCATGTCGCTTTGGAACGATTAAACAGGTTAGAGCACTTGGTTTAGCAGGGGTAGAGTTTACTGCCAGAAAATTATTAGCCTTATCAATTGCCATACAACGTCGCGAAAAAAAACTGATCCAATATTTATTGATGCAAGATTGCGTTTATAAAGCCGTAATGGCGGATCAGGAAATTTTTGAGGCACAATTAAAAAAGGCAGGTTTCCATCAAAACATTCAAAAAATACGTTTAGGTTGGTTGGCGAATTTAAGCTTGCTGGGTAGAGCCGAGTTAATGAGAAATGATGCGGACAAACATCCTGGCAATGATCCAAGGTTTATGTCTTTACGTGAAATTATTGAAGAGATGTTTAGCCAAATGCGCGATCACGATCAGGTTGACATTCTTCCGGGTTTCCCACGTTTCGCAAGGCCATTTAGTGACACTGCTGTTTTAAATATACCTATAGCCCATCAGCAAGATAAAGTTTTAGAGCTATTGGGATCAGAGGTTAGAACATCCCTTGAAAAAGGCGAAGCAAGGTTAGATATTCAATATACGCTAAAAAAAGGGGTTGGAGCGAATTTACATTTTGTGTATTATTTTAGCATAAAATGTCATTATGAAAGTGGCAAAATAGAAAGCCTGAGAAACTTAGCTGTTGTCTATCAGTATGAGCCCTGTCGGTTGCTGTTTAACTTAAATATTCATGTGGGTGATCCAAAATATAAAAGCAAGGGCATTGGTTTAGATTTGAAAGTGATTAACCAAAGTGAAGGGTTAGATTTGTTGATAAGCCAGCTTGAGGCATTGATTAGGATCGGTTCTACATCCCTTGTTATCGGAGTGGAGGGTGAAAATGATACAAGACTTTCATCTATATCCTTTTATATTCAATTTGCTCGAAAGATAAAAGAAGATTTTGATTTAACGGCTTTTACTTTGGATTGTTATGAAAGACGTCAAGGAATACCACCCAGCAAACCCTTGTTGTTCAATCACTCCAAACTATATGTGCCAAACCGGAAGTATTCAACTAATACTGTTGTTTCAGGAAATTACTTCCATGTTTAGAGTCCAACTCACGCATTCTGTGGATGAAGCTGAAGCCATTAGGATCCGCCAAGTCGCCAATTTGCAAGATGAAATATCCAGTTTTCTTCAAGCCTCGCGAGATCGTCATGCTGCTGCTTTGGATGTTTACCGAAATACAATGCTGCAGCAAACCAGATCTGTTCAATGTTTAAAATTGCAAACCTTAGGTAAGGGTACAGTAAAGGCTTATGGTTTTTGGTGGCGAGGTCAAATTGCAGATCAGAAAACAGCAATAACGGTTGCCTATGAAGAGATGGATCATAGCATTTCCAAATATGAAGAAGAATTAGCAGTATCTCATGAAAAGAAACTGGCAACCATTGATGAACATTATACCAAAATTGTGAACTCGAATACTGGGGCCTATTACGCCCATCAAGCCCAGCAAGCGGCAGCGTTGGAAGATGCCAAGCGCCATGCCAAAAAAAAGAAAAGACGTCATATTTTTCGAAGTATTGTGGGCATAGCAGCAGGCGCGTTTTTTGCCCCAATATTAGCGCAGAGCTTTTTTGCTGGGGCGAGTGCTATGAGTTTAGTATTGGCGGAAGGCGCGTTATTTGGGGCGATAACGGCGGGTATTACGAAAGCGAACATATTGGAGGGAATGGTACAAAGTGCGTTATTTGCAAGTTTTGGCAATGCAGTGGGTACGGTATTTGAAAAATATGTGACTAAAATTCAGCAATTAAGAGTGGGGTTACAAGCGGCGGCAATTGCTAGTGTCCAAACCGTCATTAATGGCGGAAAGTTAATCGATAATATGTTGTTAAGTTTTGGTACCACGGTGCTTAGCCATACTTTAGTACCGGGCTCGAAAATGCCTGCGGGGAAGATCTTAACCCCTGCAGAAATTCTTCAGTACGTCAAAGAAGCCGCAGCTCGAGCATTTATTATGTCCAGTGCGCAGGCTGTCCTAACGGGATCAAAACCTAGCCAAAGTTTGGTTGCGGGCAGCCTAGGCACTATCCAAGCTTTTGCCCAAAGTTTTGGATCTCAGCATGGAAATAATCGTGTGCTACAGCAGTTGCGGGATAAAATTCAAACCCAAGTGTTGCAAGAGGATTTCACTCAAGAAAAACTAAGTGTGACAACAAAAAATCGTGTTGTAGAATTGCCAATCTTTCAGGAGTTAGCACAAAGGGAGCCGTTATTAAAATCCTATCACAGCAAACGTGTCCTTCATTCTTCTAAACCAACTGTTTGGGAAACCCTGCAATTTGCCGCTGGAACAGGGGTTGGGGCTGTAGAGTGTGCAGCTAATATGGCTCTTGATATGTTCGAGATGTTACATAACGCAGAGAATTTAATTGATAACCCAAAATTAATAACCCCAGCCTATCAGGCTCAAAAACGCCAACAGGGTCGGGCGGTTTTGCAAGCGGTGACACATCCTGTTAAAACAGTTCATTCACTAGCACAATCCATTACCGAGCATACTATTCAAGGCATGTTATCCGCGAGCCAAAGCTTGGATCAAGGGGATCCCTTTGGTGCAGGGAGAATGATCGGTAAAGGGACTCTAGAGCTCTATTATAGTGTGCAAGGTGGCACCGCCTTTATTAAAGGCAGCGTAAATCGGGTAGAGCTTGTGGCTATTAAGGCCAGAGATTTTGCGGCGGCTCAAACCTTTAGAAGTCCCATAACTTTTCAATATGATTTAAATCGCTTGAATGGTGGGATCCCGCTTGATATAGTTAAAATTCGAAAGCCTTGGCTAAAGAAGGATCTATTAAGTGATAAAGGAAGGCTTTATCCGGTTCCACTCTTGAATCACGAAGTTGTTATTGTTGAACAATGGGCTGTAGAACGGATAGGGTTATTGCAGAAATGGGAAAGGCAAGATTTATCAATACTCAATCCAGATATGAAACGCCTGCTTCGTAAAACAACTATACAATTAAGAGATCGCATGACCCCCGATGATTTAGCTGCTATTTTTAAAGAACAAAGAGGCTTCTCTGTACCAAAATTAGAGGGGGGATCTTTTAGTCATTTTGAAAATGAATGGAAGCAGGTTGAAAAAACATTTAGAAATTCTTTCAAGGGTCCTTGGTCTGGAAATTTACAAGAATCACAATTATTAAATTTACGCTTCGGAGAAACCAGTCGATTATGGGATAGATTCGAAAAACTAATGGAGCAAGCAAAGTGTCTTCCAGAAAAGAACATATTAATTCCATAAGAAAAATACTAAATTCCGTTGATGCTCAATTGGAAATTGAAGGCGAGTTCAATTGGCCATTTTATGAAATATTAATGGATACTATATTTGCTATTGAAAAAGAAAAAATTTATGAATTGGTGCCTGATTTGTACAAGCTTTTAGAACATCCTTTGCGTGATATTCGCGAAGAAGTGGTTTATGTGTTGGGTTTGATTACTCGGTTACATGTGCCTGAATTTAGAGATAGGGCATTTCAAATTTGGCTTGAAGATAAAGACAATATGGTTAAAGAGGCAGCTCTTCATGTTTGGGCAACGTATTATTTGGGAACAAAAAATGCAAATGCTTTGAAAGTTTTATATGATATCTTGGTTGATGAAAGTTACCCAGTTGATTTTCGTTCTACAGCTATGCAGGAGATATTTACAGTTACTCAAGAACCTTCTAATTTTTACGATCCATTTCAGTCCAGACAATTCTTTGATCATAAATTAACACACGAGAAGCTTAATGCTTTAATTGACTGGAAGGAAATCGAAGGCATTATGAAGAAACATGCCCCAGAAGCTCTCAATTAAATTAGCCCCCTTTCAAGGGCTGAGGAATCCCCAGTTTGAGAGAGACTATCGCATTGATTTTAAAAGGAAAAATTGAATTGCATGAAGGTTTATGATCAAATGATTGTTGCAAAACACATACATTTAAGGAAACCTTCATGCAACTATCTAAAGCTTT
>JBEICO010000090.1:0-6349 GCA_040383965.1 Francisellaceae bacterium | reverse complement strand
CAAAATTAATGCAATTTTTGAAACCTAGAAATTGGTTGCTCTAAAACAGCTTGATTTTCAGCCTAAAATTCTTCAAAATGTAACCACACCAACAATTTACATTAAGGGGAAGCTATGGCAGCCACCAAAGAAAGTGTTATTGGTGATATAGATACTCTTTTAAAAACATTTCTAGAAATGAAAAAAACGCCAGAAGAGTTAGAAGTATTGGGTTTTACAAGTAAAGAAGTTCAAGCCGCAGCGCAAAAATATAAACCAGAGAATCATATTGGCGTTAGTTATATTACTTTTATTTTGGATTACTATAAGCAAAAAGATGAAACAGTAGGCATGGATCGAGCCAAGGAAAAAGAAGATGTTGAAGATCTTGAGGATGACTTTGTATTAATAGATGAATCAGAAGAGGATCGATTTCCAACATCGAACACTCTCGGCACCCCTCCTGGCGGAACTCCCCTCAAAAAGAAGAAATAACCCAAACTGGCCGAATTTGCGTTCTTTACCTAAAATAATCTAAGAGGGCTATAGCTCTATGGGTTTATACATCGATTTACAAGAAGGAGCTTGTTATGAATACAATAAAGTTATGGGTGGGGAGCACGCTTACCATACTCGCAAGTTCAGCCGCTGTGGCTCATTCTGGGATAGATTGGAAATATCGACCTTATATTGGTGCGGATGCGCAGGTTCGGCGCATGGATTTTAAAGGGGGTTTTGGGGATAACTTAATGCAACATCATTCCCCTCAAGGTAATGTTTATGGGGGTGTCAAATTAACCTCAAGCTTGGGAATAGAGGTTGGGTACGAGGGGGCTACCACACGAACGCGTACCATGACGCTCGGTACAGGGGATCTTGTTATGGGTATCCCATTGGCCGCGGGGAATGCACCCGCAGTTTATAAAACCAAGGCAAAAATAAAAGGACCCCATATAGATTTGGCTGGGTTTTATTCTTTCTACGAAGGTTCCCCTCAATTGATTGGTTCTATCGGCGTAGCCAATTTAAAAGCAACTATTTTGCGTCGAACTTTATTAGTGAACGGCGTTCAGATGAATACGATGAGAGCTTTAAGTGAGCGTAAATCTGTATTGCGATTAATGGGTGGCTTACAGATCATGAAAAATGAGCATTGGGGTTTTAGAGGAACGGTAGGATGGGTAAACACCAATAAATTGGTTGTATACACCAACGATGGCCGGACGACTTACCCTGAAGTAAAGCCCAAAAACAGTACCATTTTTGGGCTTGGAACTTTCTGGCTCTTCTAGTAAAACTTACACATCTGTAAAGAGAATTCGTTTTGTGTTCACTGAGATATGTGCGCCCGGGTCCCCTCCTTTCTCAAAAGCGGCGGTTACTTCCGCTTTCTGATGTGCTGATAGTAAATTAAGGAAATTTAAACCATAGTGAGCGACCGCTTTCGCCTGTAATTCACTTTGTCTTTGTTTTAGCTGCTCAGCCTCAATACGCGAAGCATCGATGCGTTCACGTCCTAAGCGTTCTTCGCGCTCAACTTGTTCACGCGCTTCTTGTTGCTGTCTGGCTTCTAATGCTAAGCGTTCTTCGCGCTCAACTTGTTCACGCGCTTCTTGTTGCCGTCTGGCTTCTAATGCTAAGCGTTCTTCGCGTTCAACTTGTTCACGCGCTTCTTGTTGCTGTTTAGCTTCCAGCTCTTTGCGCTCTGTTTCTTCTAATAAACGTTTGGCTTCTTCTTCTTCTTCTTCTCTTTGTTTTGCTTCCACTGCTAAGAGTTCTTCAGTTCGCGCCCGAGCCTCAGCTTCTTGTTTCTCTTTTTGTTGTCTCTCATACTCATCTTTGCTTTCTTTTTTAACAAGATCCATATCAGCATGGATCCAATCATCTTCATCATCTTTTGGTTTCGGTGTTGGGGTAAGAGTGTTGTTATTAGAGTTTACTGGCGATTCTGGAATAGCGGGCGCTGTAGATACTACAGGAGGAACAACCGCATTTTGGGGACTTCCACCTGCGAGAAAGCCCAAGCCTACCGCATTAAAAGCCGCTGAAAAGTAACCACCGCTTGCAACTGGAGCGGGAGGAGGAGTGGTTGGTTTATCCTTTTCTTTTTTAAGCTCATCTAAACCATCAAGTCGTTTTTCCAGTATTGGATATCGTTTTTGCTGTGCTTCAGTAAGTGTTTGTACAAAATCGAGAATGGTTTTTTTAGGAATTGCGAATAGTTTTGATCGCAAATTAATGAGAACCGCGTCCGACAGTGTTTTAGAAATCATTTCGTCAGTACAATTTAAAAACACACCAAGTTCTTTTAATGCTTCTTCTTGTTTGCTCAATGCACTACCCATATCTTTTAAGCTTGTAGACATAATCCTTCACTCCTTTAGCTACTCCGACGCCAATACCGTATCAAATAATCAGCATTCTTGTCAATAGAGATTTAATTTGCTGTTTTAAACAAGCTATGTAACCGATTTAATCAGTGCTAGTTTCGTTTTAATGGAAAAAATACGTGATCAACAGGTATGTTAAGTGGAAAACTTGTTTTGTCGCTGGGCTAATGCTTGGAACTTAAACAAAATTGTTTGCGCTAATCGAAAGTTTTAGCCGGGTTTATATTTGTATTTGGGAACCTCAAGTGCAGCAAAAGCGCTTGTATAATTAAATATTAAAATACCAAAAACAAATTTAACGCCAGAAAGCGCAGTTAATTAAGTTAAGAACCCGCGCAAGCATATATGTTTTGTTTTTTGGGTGTGGGCGAATTAACTTTCGCACCTTCATCTGTTGCGGATAAGTTTTCATTATCTTGCACCACAGAGTTTCCAGTCTGGGAAAAAGGCCTTTTGGAAGTATTTAAAGCATTTGTATATTGGGGCGTCAATGCACTCTTTGTGTCATTCGCTTTATTTTGTAAAGTCTTATCTTCTGGCTCTATGAACCTAATTTCAGGTCGAGCGGATGTTAATATCTCACTTGAAGACTGTCTAATTTCTGTCCCTATTTTGTAATCAATGCCAGCAATATCGTTAATGATATCTTGCAGCAAGATGCATTCAGAGTTGGTTAGGGTGCCTGGAACCAGTATGTCTTGTAAGGCATTGTTTACAGAGTAAGAAAATAAAGTCTCGTTTAATCCGCTTTTAAGGCAAGATAGAAGCTTAAGTTCGATATCAACCTTTGAAATCATGGAGCCTAAAAGCTGGTGTAGAAATTGGGGAAGCTCGTCAGGGCTTATTTTTTTGACTTTCGAATTTTCTTGCCACTCAAAAGAAGACTCTAACGGTAGCTTTCGGAAACCACTTAAAACACTCGAGATTAAGGCCCTGTGGTATATCACTACGGTATTGATTGCGTGCTCGTTCAGGGTAAATAATTGTTGTGTTTCATGTTTAAACCCAATGGTCTCAAAAGACTTCAATACAAATTCTCTGTTAAGACCGTTTTTAATAAGAAGCTTAATGATTTTGTGAAGAATTTCTTTGGTGATTTTCCCATTCAATTTCACCCGCTCGGACTCGGAGTTGGACTCGGAACTGGACTCGGATTGCTCTATGCCCATTCTGCTCGAATCAATATGAATTATCGTTTGTTTATCCAAAAAAAGCCTGAGTCGTTTTTCAATAAAGCTGTAAACCTTTTCCAATTCACTGGGTTGGATATTCTTTCCAATAATAAGCAATGGAGACTCGCACACAGAAAGTATATATGCTGCCACTACCAGTTTTTTGTTAATTAATGCAATCCAAAGCGGAGTTTGCCCTTCGAATTCCCCTTCTCCACAAGGTTGGTTTAAATCAATGCCGCTTTCGTGTAACAATTTTAAAATGCAAACTTTATCCTCCTGGGAAACACTATAGCCAGCAATCCCTTCAGAGGCAATAAAAGCAGGAGTTATACCTTCATGTCCCCGTACTTTCATTGAGGCAGAAGCGTCAGCCTTGCCGTTGTTAATTAAAAATTGAACCGTTTCTGTATGTCCCATTGCGCAAGCCAACCAAAGCGGAGTTTGCCATTCGAATTTCCCTTCTCCACAAGGTTGGTTTAAGTTAAAGCCTTTTGAGTGTAGTAATTCTAAAATTGCGACGCGGCCATTATAGGCGGCTTTAAAAATAGGTGTTGCGCCTTTTCTACCCCCTGATAACATCGGAGCGGAGGGGTTAACCTTGACCACATCGATTAAAAATCGAACCGTTTCCACATGCCCCCATGCGCAAGCCAACCAAAGCGGAGTTTGCCCTTCGAATTCGCCTTCTCCACAAGGTTGGTTTAAGTTAAAGCCTTTTGAGTGTAGTAATTCTAAAATTGCGACGCAGCCATTATAGGTGGCCATATGAATAGGTGTTACGCCTTTTATACCCCCTGGTAACATCGGAGCGGAGGGGTTAACCTTGACCACATCGATTAAAAATCGAACTGTTTCTGTATGCCCCTTTGCGCAAGCCACCCAAAGGGGAGTTTGTCCTTCGAGTTTTCCTTCTCCACAAGGTTGGTTTAAGTTAAAGCCTTTTGAGTGTAGTAATTCTAAAATTGCGACGCGGCCATTATGGGCGGCTATAAAAATAGGTGTTGTGCCTTTGTAGAACCCTGACAATAGCGGAGCGGAGGGGTTAACCTTGACCACATCGATTAAAAATCGAACCACCTCTGCATGGCCCATTGCGCAAGCCATCCAAAGGGGAGTTTCTCCTTCGAACTCTCTTTCTCCAGAAGGTTGGTTTAAATCAAAACCAGTATTACGGATATAATTTAATACTTTGGTTTGTCCTGCTATTGCCGCGCTTAGGATTGCCTCTTTTTTAATATTTTCATTTCCTTGTGAGCTGAATAGCCCTTGTAGGTTTTCAATATCCCCGAGTGCGGCATATAAATCCCAGCGGGTTATATCGCTCCCCTCGATATCATAAATTTCCCTATCCAAGAGCAGTTGCAGCAAAGTAGACCCCGTAAATTTTTGGAGCTGCTGGCATGCAAACCTGAACAAGAGATCGTGCTTAGAAAACTTTTTAAGACTTGCACCTTTTTCTATAAATAGCTTTAGAATTTCTGGCCTATCAGATTTTATAGCTAACTCCACAGGTAAGATTAAATGTGGGCAGGAAGCGATTAGTTCCGAAACTTTAGCCAAATTGTTCTCAGCTATAGCAAGTTTTAGCTGCTCGTCCATTTGTTCTTGAATGGCGGCTGTTTGTGTCAATTGTGGCTGAAGCATTTTGTAAACCCTCAAGTTTTATCACGAAAATGAATTTTTCCAACAGAGGAAATATTCCGCAATATAAAATATTTATAATCATACCCAGGGTGGAAAGCTTAATGTTATAACTTGTTAGCGTCAAGCATATGCGCTTAAAGCATCAAAGCAGAAAACAGCTGATACAATCACTTGCGCAATTAAAAACTAAGAAGAAATTTTTTGATAAAAAGCGCGGCTAATTGGGCTAAGAACCTGCGCAGGGATACGGTGTTTTGCTTTTTGGTTGTTGGACATTTCTCTTTCGCGTTCTCGTCTATTGTGGTTAGATTTTCATTCTCTTGTGCCACAGAGTTTGCAATAAGAAGATTTATCAGAAATATTGCCTAATATTTTACGAAAGCTATCACGACAGTCAAAGCCGTAATTATGTGGTTAACTGAACTAAGTTTTGCCATGCTTCTAATCTCATGTCTTGCACTTTGAACCTAATAATTTTTGGTCGGTTAGTTGAAATAAAAACTGTTGACTTTGCTAAGAGTGAGCGTTAGGATTGCCGTTCGCCTGGAATTTATGGATTTATTTAGAAGTAAGTAGGTTTGTAGAATGTCTGGGTAGTTCTTTAAAAAAGTAACGAAGCCAAGCAATTTGTGTGGGCACTTGAAGAAGTGCGAGAGCTAGGAAACTTAAGATTAGAACCCTTTCGGGGGTTCATGTTGAATTAATTGAAGAGTTTGATCCTGGCTCAGATTGAACGCTGGCGGCATGCCTAACACATGCAAGTCGAACGGTAGCAGGCCCTTCGGGGTGCTGACGAGTGGCGGACGGGTGAGTAATGCGTAGGGATCTGCCTTGTTGAGTGGGATAGCCTAGGGAAACTTAGGGTAATACCGCGTAAGCCTGAAAGGGGAAAGCCGGGGACTGTTAAAGGCCTGGCGCGACAAGATGAACCTACGTCGGATTAGCTTGTTGGTGAGTTACAGGCTCACCAAGGCGATGATCCGTAGCTGGTCTGAGAGGACGACCAGCCACACTTGGACTGAGACACGGCCCAGACTCCTACGGGAGGCAGCAGTGGGGAATATTGGACAATGGGCGCAAGCCTGATCCAGCAATGCCGCGTGTGTGAAGAAGGCCTGCGGGTTGTAAAGCACTTTCGGTGGGGAGAAAGAGGCTGTTGCT
>JBEICO010000089.1:0-6366 GCA_040383965.1 Francisellaceae bacterium | reverse complement strand
GCGGTGTCCTAGGCCTCTAGACGATGGGGACATATACAACGACTTTGGTGGAGCTAGGCGGGATTGAACCGCCGACCTCTTGCATGCCATGCAAGCGCTCTCCCAGCTGAGCTATAGCCCCTACTTACATAAGATCACCCAGTTACCCAGGCTTATCTCTAGCTTGTAGAAAGGCGAATCCTACAGGGTGAAGAGGCTTACTGTCAACTAGGGCTTAACATCCCCCTACAGGGCGGACACAGAGGTCCGCCCCCTACAAATGATTCCTAATTCAAAACTTTTCCAAGCCTTTCTAATACGCGCTTCTTGCCAATCAACTCTAAAGTGATATCAATGGGTGGTGAAGTGGTGTTTCCCGTTACAGATACTCTTAAAGGTTGGGCTAATTTCCCTAATTTGATACCGAGATCTGTCGCGGTTTTTTCAATGGCTTGATGCAGTGACACTGCATTCCAAGTAGGTACTGCTTTTAAAGCCTCATATAATTTAGTCAGTGGATCTAAAACGTCATTTGTTAAATGTTTTGCTTTTGCTTCGCTGTCAATCTCTTGAAAATCTTGAAAGAAAAAGAGACTTTTTTCTGCCATTTCTTTAAGTGTTTTCGCGCGCTCTCGTTGCGCTATAAATACCGCTTGTACGGTGGGAATAGAGCTGTCTTTTGCGGGATGATCTGTCAAGTATTCACTCGAAACCCCTAGCTTTTGTAAATGCCATCCAAACTCTTGGCTTAATACTACCGGATCCCCTGTCTTTAAATAATGCTGATTCAACCATAAGAGTTTTTCAGGATTAAAAGCAGAAGCCGCTTTATTGATATCTTGAATATCAAAATATTGGATCATTTCTTCACGAGAAAAGATTTCTTGATCCCCATGCGACCATCCCAAGCGAACTAAGTAATTTAATAAAGCTTCCGGCAAAATACCATCTTCACGATACTGCTGCACACTTACTGCACCATGGCGTTTCGACAGGCGCTTGCCATCGCTGCCTAAGATCATAGGAATATGTGCATAAATGGGTAAGTTCGCTCCGAGAGCTCTTAGAATATTGATTTGGCGGGGGGTATTATTTAGGTGATCATCTCCGCGAATCACATGGGTTACTTTCATATCCCAATCATCCACCACCACTGTAAAATTATATGTAGGCGTCCCTTCTGAACGCACAATAATTAGGTCGTCCAACTCTGAATTTTGAATGACAACTCGCCCTCTAACACAGTCCTCAATAACTACCTCACCCTGTTCAGGATTACGAAACCGAATCACAAATGGCTCATTTGAAACAGAACTCCCAGGTGCTTTATCACGACAAAGGCCGTCATATCGAGGTTTTTCTTTATTTTCAATTTGCGCTTCGCGTAATTTTTCTAACCGATCTTTAGAACAGTAACAACGATAAGCATGATTTGTTGCCAGTAATTGTTCGGCAACTTCACGATAACGTTGAAAATGCTGGGTTTGATAAAACGGACCCTCATCCCATTTTAAATCTAGCCAATGCATAGCTTCTAAAATGGCCTCTACGGCTTCTGTTGTAGAGCGCTCTCTATCGGTGTCTTCTATGCGCAAAATAAACTGACCACCCATTTTACGGGCATATAGCCAACAATACAGAGCTGTACGAGCACTGCCGACGTGTAAGAATCCAGTTGGACTGGGTGCAAATCGTGTACGAACATTCATATAATTAATAATACCCTATTTTGTTACGATAATGACTCTTTTATTCGGGATCGTCTTTTTAACGCTTGCCAATCCCTAGCGCCTAAATCCAATTCATAGGCTCTCATCTCTTGCGCAGCCCTTTCACAAACTTCCTTTTTCGGATAAACAAGTTGCTGACCGCTTTGAAGAGCCGTACATTGAACTTGGCAGGCTTTTTCTAAATAATAAGCATAAAAAAATGCTTCTTGAATAGTTGCTCCTGCCGTTAATGTTCCATGGTTCCGTAATTGCCTTATAAGAACCTAAATCATCAGCCAGTTTTGAGCCTTGTTTTACTATATCTAATGCCAATGAATCATACGCATGGTAAGCCATTCGATCATAAAAATGAAACGAGAATTGGCTGATAGGTAATAATCCACATTCCATGGCCGCTACCGCAACACCACTAATGGTGTGCAAATGAAAGATGGCATTCAAATCTGGACGCGTGCGATAAATACCACTATGGATCACATATCCTGTTTTATTATATTGCGATTCTGAACCTGCTATGACTTTGCCGTCTAGAGTGACCGTTAACAAATTATCTTTAGTAACTTCTCCAAACAATAACCCAAAAGGATAAATGTAAAAAACATCGCTTCCTGGGACTCTAGCAGACAGATGCGTATAAGTGAGATCGTCCATCCCTAGCGCCGCGAGAAATTGATAGGCTAAAGCTAAATCTTGTCTAACATCTTCTTCTGTCACCAGACACCCCTCAAACTCTTTTAGAAGGGATCATGGTAGCATAGGGACTCTAGAAACGCTTAATTGAGTTAGTTAATTGTTTTTTGTTGGGGTCTGACCCCAACTAGACTCATTGACAATTTCACCCAGATCCAGAGAGAATGATGGCCTGGTTCAATTTTTTGGCTATGTAGCTCAGTTGGTTAGAGCGCGGCACTCATAATGCTGAGGTCGGTGGTTCGAGTCCACCCATAGCCACTCTTACATTAAAATGTGAAATATGAAAACCGTTTATATCAAGACCTTTGGCTGCCAAATGAATGTGTATGATTCAGATCGGATGTTGGATCTGTTAAAAGCTACCCATGGTATTGAACCTGTTAATTCTCCAGAAGAAGCGGATCTATTGCTTCTTAACACCTGCTCCATTCGTGAGAAAGCCCAAGAAAAAGTATTTTCCGAATTAGGGGTGTTTCGCCCCTTCAAAGAAAAACGCCCTGAAGTGGTGATAGGCGTTGGCGGCTGTGTTGCAAGTCAAGAAGGTGAAGCGATCTTAAAACGCGCGCCCTATGTCGACTTGGTGTTTGGTCCACAAACGCTGCATCGTTTACCCAACATGCTTTCTAGTTTGACTAAAAAGCGCAGTCCTTTGGTGGATATTTCTTTTCCCTTAAACGAAAAATTTGATTCTTTACCTCTTCCCGTTGCCAATGGGCCCACTGCCTATGTTTCTATCATGGAAGGCTGTAGCAAATATTGTAGTTACTGTGTTGTGCCTTATACTCGTGGTGAAGAAATGAGCCGCTCTTTTGATGATGTATTACATGAAGTCTTTACCCTGGCAGAACAAGGGGTACGTGAAGTCACTTTGTTAGGACAAAATGTGAATGCCTATCAAGGTAGAATGCAATCTGGAGAAATGGCTGATTTGGCACTTTTAATTTCTTATATCGCAGAAATAGAAAACATAAAACGCATTCGCTTTATGACATCTCATCCCGTTGAGTTTTCGGATCGGTTAATTGATGCATATGCCACCATCCCGAAGCTTGCCAACCATTTACATTTGCCCGTGCAAAGTGGATCGGATCGGATCTTAGCGTTAATGAAACGTAACCACACGGTTGCAGATTATAAAGATAAAATCCGCAGACTGCGCGAAGTACGAAAAGACATTAGCATTACTTCTGATTTTATTGTTGGATTTCCAGGAGAAACAGACGAGGACTTTGAAGCAACTTTAACTCTGGTTAATGAATTAAAATTTGATCAATCTTATAGTTTTATTTATAGCCCGCGGCCAGGAACCCCTGCTGCCAGTATGCCAGACAATGTTCCTGTAGAAATCAAAAAACAACGCCTTAATGTATTGCAAGGTCGGTTATCTCAACAAGCAACTGAAGCAGCCACCCAACTGATCGGCACTACACAAACCGTCTTAGTGCTAGGCCCTTCTAATAAAAATCCCAGCAGACTGTTTGGACGTACAGACAGTAACCATGCCATCACCTTTGCAGGGGATGTTAAGGTCGGCGATATTGTCTTAATCACCGTGGTTGAAAATGCTCTTAATAACTTACGTGGAAAATGGGTAGCCTAACCCCCGATTCCGAGTTATGCTTATCTGTAACATATAGAAATACTGTAGGGACAGTTTAAATATCCAGTTTGAGCGATAAAGAACACGTATTAGACATCACTTTAACCCCGGTTGATAACCGCAGATTGGCAAGTCTCTGTGGCAGATTTGATGAACACCTAAGACAAATAGAGCGGCGCTTAGGCATCGAGATCACCAATCGAGGCAATGTTTTTCAATTGGTTGGCCCAGAAAAAGCCACTCACACAGGTGGACAGGTCTTAAAACACCTTTACAAAGAAGCGGGCCATGGCATAGAGCTAACCCCTACTGAAATCCATTTATGCCTACAACAGCATGGTATTAAAGAGGATCCAGGTGAAGTTTTAGATAATTCGAGTCCCGAAGGGGAGCTTTCCCTCCATACCCGAGCAGGTGTGGTTCGGCCCCGCTCTGCTAATCAAAAAAATTATATCCACAATATATTGACGCATCCTGTTAATTTTGGAATTGGGCCAGCTGGTACTGGAAAAACATTTTTAGCCGTGGCTTGTGCCGTGGCCGCCTTAGAGCAAGAAAAAATTCGCCGCATCATATTAGTGCGACCCGCCGTTGAAGCGGGGGAACGCCTTGGGTTTCTCCCTGGCGATCTTGCCCAAAAAATAGATCCCTATTTAAGACCCTTATACGACGCTCTGTATGAAATGCTGGGCTTTGAGCGCGTTACCAAACTGCTAGAAAAGCAAGTGATTGAAATTGCCTCTTTAGCCTATATGCGTGGTCGAACTTTAAATGATTCCTTTATTATCTTAGATGAAGGCCAAAATTCCACGGTTGAACAAATGAAAATGTTCTTAACCCGATTGGGGTTTAGCTCCACTGCAGTGATCACTGGGGATATTACCCAAGTAGATCTTCCTAGGGGCAAACAATCTGGCTTAAAACAAATTATTCCGCTGTTTGAAAACATTCCCAGGATCAGCTTTACATTTTTCCAATCCACGGATGTGGTAAGACACCCTGTGGTACAAGAAATTATTGAAGCTTACGAGCAATATGAAGCAGGCCGCATTCAAGCTCCCGGAGATCCCGGTGAGTATTGATCTTGAATTGCAAATTGCAACTCAAATAAAAACCCTTCCCCATCCAGCACAATTCCGAGAATGGGTAAGCATCGCATTATGGCAACGAATTGACACGGCCGAATTAACCATTCGAATTGTGGATGAAGAAGAAAGCGCGAGTCTAAATGTTGAATATCGCAATAAATCAGGTCCCACCAATGTATTATCTTTCCCTTATGATCCCATGCCTGGAGTTGCAAGTCGCTTACTGGGTGATATTGTGATCTGCGCACCGGTGGTTGAGAAAGAAGCCAATGAACATAACAAAACCTTGTTAGCACATTGGGCGCATATGGTGATCCATGGAACCTTACATTTACTAGGGTTTAATCATGAGTTTGAGGAAGAGGCTGCAGAAATGGAAGCCCTGGAAACAGATCTCCTCCTTCGACTTGGTTTCCCACCCCCTTACGGAGAAAAGTTGCAATAATGAGTGACGAACTACAAACTTCTAATACTTCCACCCGTTCTTGGTTAGAAAAAATTGGACAAGTGTTGGCAGGCGAGCCAAGAGATCGCAATGAATTAATCGAAATATTAAGAGATGCGGCAGAAAGACGACTTTTAGATTTAAACTCGCTAGGGATGATCGAGGGGATCTTACAAGTCCCAGAGTTAAGAGTACGAGATATTATGATCCCACGCTCTCATATGATAGTTATTGAGCAAGAGATGTCCTTAGAAAAAATATTGCCGCTTGTGATTACCACGGTACATTCGCGTTTTCCGGTGATCGGCGAAAATAAAGATGAAATTTTAGGGATCATTCTGGCTAAAGATTTGCTCTCTTATGCCTTCGGACATCCCATTAAACCTTTTGATATTCGCGAAGTATTACGGCCTGCCGTTTTTGTACCAGAGAGCAAACGCTTAGATGTCCTACTACAAGAATTTCGCCGTAATAGAAACCACATGGCAATTGTTGTGGATGAATATGGTGGCGTGACTGGATTGGTAACCATTGAAGATGTCTTAGAAGAAATTGTGGGGGACATTGAAGATGAATATGATACTGAAGATGATCAACCCATCAAAAAATATTCTGAAAGTGCATATGCTGTCAAAGCTCTAACACCGCTTGAAGAATTCAATGATTTCTTTGATGCTACTTTAGATGATAAAGAATTGGATACTTTAGGGGGGCTTGTCACTCGCGAATTTGGGCATCTTCCCAAACGCGGCGAAGCCATAGAATTTAGTGGTTTTCGGTTTAAAGTACTAAGAGCGGATAGCCGGCGTGTGCATTTGTTACAGGTTTTGC
>JBEICO010000088.1:0-6382 GCA_040383965.1 Francisellaceae bacterium | reverse complement strand
TTTGAAAGAGCGGTTGAAGCCAAAGCAAATGCTACTAAAGCATCGGGTCCAAAGAAGGAAAAAGCTGCTATCGCTTCTGCACAAACTCCTACAATACCCGTATTGCCAGAAAATATAAATCCTACAAAAGAAGATTTAGTAGCGGCAATTAAAATTCTTCAAGAGCAGGTAGTCACTGCCGTTATTAACGGTACCCTTGATCCTGAAGGGAAACTTCATATGCAGGCTGGAAATCTTAAAAAATTTATGGAAGAAGTATCAGGTGTGGAGAATTTAGATTCAGTAACAGCAGAAGGGTTTATTGTCAGAATTAAAGCGTTTGATTTGGTAAAACCTGTAGTAAAGGTATTAGATACCCCTGTTGCAGTAGTTGAGCCTGAAACAGAAAGATTAGCCAGAGAAGAGAGGGAAAGGGCAGCTCTAACAGCATCAACAGCGGTATCGCCAATAACAATTCCTAAACAGGTAGATGTGGTGTTTGACTCTCATATTGTTCCACAAGCGGTTGATATAACATTTCCACCATCAGTCCCATTGCCTGTAAATCCTATTAATATTCAAGAGCTTGACGATATTGTTAGCGTGCCAAGTGACTTAGGCAGTGACAAGAGTCCTGATGATGTGGAGCAAAATTTATTAGAGGCTGAAGAGAAAGCAAATAGCTTAGGAGTTAAAAGAAAAAAAGAAATAGAGGATAAAAAACAACAAGAAAGAGACGCTGAATTAGCTAGAAATGAAGAAGTGGCAGCTCCGTTAGCGGTACCTCTGAATACAGGATCTGACGCCAAGGACTCACCACCCCCGGTTCCACCAAAGAAACCACTAATGGATTGGGTTGCATCAGACATTCAAAGTGCTGGGATAGATTACTTTAAACCTTATATTCATGTCATAGAATGGCTAACGAAATCTCCAGATTTTTCAAATCCTGATCAATTGAATTATTTTAAATCGGATGCTGTTATGTTGGCTCTTATTAAGGAAGAAAATCTAAGAAAAGAAGTTAGTGATTTGCTTAAGGATCCAAATACCTCTGAAGCAATTAAAAATGCTGAATTGTTCCAAAAAGCCATTCTTGAAGGTTATAAACTATTAGAAAATCCAGGTGTTTTGCCGCCACCACCTGTTCTAAAGACGTCATCGCCATTTCCGCCTCCCCCTGCAACAAAAACTGCATCGGCAGTACCGAAATCAACGACACCAGGATCTATTGTTGCGGCAAGATTAGCTGAGCTTCAAAAGCAACAAAATCCTACTGGTAGTTCTCCAGCAGTAGGTAGTCCTCCAGCAGTAGTTAATCCTTTATCAGCAACTAGAGCAGCTGCTCGTGACGCCGTTGCTAAAGACCTTAACTTGTTACAACATGGCGCTAGACTAGCGCAGCAGAATACAGGCAAATTAGCAGGCAACACTGGTTCAACTTCCTTAAAATCGGGTGGTCCTGTACCAGCAGCAAATCCAGTTAACCCGACCACCTTGATGTCTGCCCTAATTAAAAAGACACAGCATGATATACATGATCAAAGTTTAACTTCTCATGGTCCAAACTCAAAATTCATGATTACAGATTCATTAGCAAGACGTGCGCGAGCTATGAAACAATATAATAAATTGACTTGTAATTGTAATTCATATGAAGATTATGTAAATAGATCTTTGGAGTCTTTTACTACCTACAATAAAGGTCCAGATAAGAGTATGGAGGGTGATTATTGGTTATTAAATAGGAAAAAAATACAAAAGGGCATGACAGATTTTGGTTCAGTCCATGCAGGAGTTATATTTGATCCGAACTTAGAAAAAGAGTCTATTAGAGCAACATTGCAAGGATTGGAGCGTACAGCTCCACCAACTCCACAGGGTCATGTTAAAATCATTATTCATGGAGAGCATCCTAATCCTACCATCGAACGAAGTTACAATGCTAAGGATAGAAAAGCTGAAATTTCGATTCACTCTACAGAAGATAAGCCCATCTTTATTGCTTTAGATGCCAATCGTGCTTTTCAACCATTAAAAATTGAAGTGCCACATATGGGTGGTAAACCTATTACTGACTTCAGTAAAATCAATGAAAAAGATTTGGACTTTATTGTAAAAACGTGTGCTGCAGCCAAAATGATGAAAATGAATGTACAGATTGATCCTAAGTATTTGGACTTAATCAAACAAAGAATTGAAAAAGAACAAAACGATAACCCTAATGGGCCTACGCCTTTAACAGATCATTATAATGATTATCTGAAAATTCAAAGTTTAGACATTAAGAAAGTGAAAGCAGCGACAAATGATAAAGAAGATATGGATTTGAGAGGATTAGTAGAAGAAATGTGTGATAGGGGGAAGGGGAAAAAACCAGATAATGAAAATGCGACATCCCTTATTCCACCACCTCATAAAATATGATCTCGAACTTAAAAGATCATCATTATTTGAAGTCAAGAATAAGAATAGGGGATTAGTCTTTTTTTACTTCTTCAGGATTTGCAGCAGCATCTTTAGCTTCTTTAATATCTTTAGGATCGCGGTTTCTAAATGTAATTCGTCCTTTGCTAAGATCGTAAGGGGTAAGTTGTACTGTAACGCGGTCGCCCATCAAGATCCGAATGTAGTTTTTGCGCATTCGTCCAGAAATATGAGCAATGACTATATGGCCATTTTCTAATTGCACCCTAAAGTGCGTATTAGGAAGGTTTTCAATGACAATGCCTTCCATTTCAATTGCTTCTTCTTTGGCCATCTAAATGTCGATCCTCATGCAAAATATAGGTATAGGTGATGTTAGCAGAAGCTTGGGTCTTATACCAGAGGTGGCCCTCACCCGCCTTCGCTGAAGCTTCGGCAGGCAGACCCGCCCACGGGCACCCTCTGCCGTAACAGGGGAGGGGAAAGAGTAGTCTAAGCATTAGTGGGAAAGGAAAGATTAGTCGAGGGACTACGAGAGAAGAGGGTTAGCCAAGGGATTCCAGATATTTTTCAGCATCTAAAGCAGCCATACAGCCGGAGCCAGCCGAGGTAATGGCTTGGCGGTAGACATGATCTGCCACATCGCCTGCCGCAAACACACCCGGAATACTAGTAGCTGTTGCATTTCCCTGGATGCCGCTTTGAACCTGAAGATAGCCGCCATTCATATTTAGTTGACCTTCAAAAATCTTGGTGTTCGGAGTATGGCCAATGGCAATAAAAATGCCGTCTAGCTTTATATCTTTTTGAGATTTATCGGTAAGAGATTGAACCCGCATGCCGGTAACACCTGTTTCATCCCCTAACACTTCTTCTAATACATGATTCCATAGGATAGTGACAATTCCAGACTCTACTTTTTTCATGAGTTTTTCAATTAAGATTTTCTCAGATTTAAACTTATCGCGACGATGCACCACGGTAACGTGCGATGCAATATTAGACAGATATAAAGCTTCTTCGACTGCCGTGTTGCCGCCGCCAATCACTGCAACTGGTTTTTGTTTATAAAAGAAACCATCGCAGGTTGCACACGCAGATACACCTTTACCCATAAAAGCTTGTTCTGAAGGTAATCCCAGATATTTCGCGGAAGCACCCGTTGCAAGAATTAAGGCATCGGCGGTGTACAGTGTTTTTTGATCCCCTATCAATTCGAAGGGTCTAACGTTTAAATTTACTTTAGCAATATGATCAAAAATAATCTCGGTATTAAAGCGCATGGCATGCTGTTCCATGCGTTCCATTAATTGGGGACCCTGAAGCCCTTCAACATCCCCAGGCCAATTATCTACGTCCGTGGTAGTGGTTAATTGTCCGCCTTTTTCAAGCCCCGTAATCAAGACGGGACGAAGATTCGCACGGGAGGCATAAACAGCTGCTGTATAGCCGGCAGGCCCAGAACCCAGTATTATAAGGCGGCTGTGTTTTGTTTGACCCATGAAAACTCCGTAATTTGGTACTTATTTTTAATGGTGATTGCGATAAATAAGAGGGTATTTTTCAGGACTATCTAAACTCTGTAATTCTAAATCCACATCTAAACCAGGCCAATGAAGATGAGTTTTGTGCAGTAATTCAACGTCGTAGATATCAGAAATTTTTGCTTGTTGAAACCAGGGATACTCTTTGAATGAAAGGAAGTATTCTATGTTGTTGACAAGCAACCAAATTCCAAAAGACGAAGTATGTATTTCAACAGGCGAAATGCTTTTTCCACGCTTTTCTAATTTCATTAGCTCTTTCCTCTACGATCTTTTGAATGGCCTTTAATTCTTTTTGGGACAAACTAAAATGATCCGCTAAAGCAACAATAGGCTCTAGCCAAAATTTTGCTTCTCCATTTGGGGAATACACATGTACATGCATCCTGGATTCTTCTCTGGAGAAGAAGAAAAATCGATATCCTTTAACCTTAAAAACGGTAGGACTCATGTTAGTATTTCACGTTGATTAGGATCGGTAACTGCCAATTTGAAGTCTAAGGCTTCAAAGTTAGGTTGTCAATGAGTGGCTAATGCATGCCAATTGTAACCATTTTAAAGGCAATGGTGCGAAATCTACAATAAATCGGTATAGTGAGGGAGTGAGGATTCCGAGCCTTTAATGTAGGGGATATTGAAACCAGAATGAAAGTAAGACGTGCTGCTACACCTAATTCTAATACTGAGACTAGCTCCAATATTTTATGGCATCGGCTCCAAGAAGGCGGGTTTATTTTGCTTTCTGCATTAGCCATTTTCTTATTAGCCGCTCTAATTACTTATCATGAAGCAGATCCAGGTTGGTCTCATACCACTAATACCCAAGAAATCCAAAACGCTGCCGGGCAAGCTGGAGCCTGGTTTGCGGATCTTTGTTTATATCTATTTGGATATATTGCTTATTTGTTTCCTGGACTAACAGCATATGCTAGTTTTCAGCTTTTCCAAGCTAGAGCAAAGTCAGGATACTTTCATCGACTATTGTGGATCTTGCGAAGCATTGGTTTTGTGTTAGCCGTGATATCGGGCTGTGGATTAGCAAGCCTACATTTTAGCTTATGGGCAAAAGGCTTACCGGTGAGCGCAGGCGGTGTATGCGGCCAAATGGTAGGTGCAGAGCTTGCACCTGCTTTGGGATATTGGGGCAGTACTCTCGCTTTAACGGCAACCTTTTTAGCGGGGATAACCTTAACAACGGGATTGTCGTGGTTTGGTTTAATGGATGTGTTAACCACGGGGTTGTGGGAAAGATCTTTACAATTCAAAAATGATTTTCCGGGTAATCTACAGCGCTTGCAACATTCGTTTAAGAATTTTAGTTTTAATAGTATTAAAAATAGTTTTAAAACATGGGCATTGCCCTTTTTAAAGATGTCGGCGAAAGAAGAGCGTAAATCTCCAACTTTAGGAACAGGGTTAAGAAAAGAGCCAACTTTAGGAACAACGGGTTCAAGAATGGGATCGGCAATAGGCTCATCACAGAGATCTTCAATAGGATCAGCACAGAGAACGGCAATTGGGCCGGCACAGAGACCGGCCTCTACAATACAAATGTTTGATCGCGTACCACAAAGAAAAGTATCTGCTGTTGTTGATCCTATTCTTCAAAGTTCGAATTCATTGCCTTCGGTTAATCTATTAGAAGAAGCAGAAATTCACGACTCCAGTGAAAAATTCTCTCCTAGTAAATTAGAAGAACTATCAAGAGAAGTAGAAGCAAGGCTTTTAGAATTTGGGGTGCAGGTAACGGTAGTAGCCGTATATCCAGGGCCTGTGATTACGCGTTTTGAATTAGAATTAGCTGCTGGGTTAAAGGTAAGTAAAATTTCTGGGTTAGCAAAAGATTTGGCAAGAGCATTATCCGTAACCCGAGTACGAGTGGTAGAAGTCATACCTGGAAAATCCGTGGTAGGACTTGAAATCCCAAATGAATATCGAGAGTTGGTAAGATTCCGCGAAATTATAGAATCTACTGCTTATAACGAATCGCAATCAACTTTAAGTCTTGCTCTAGGGAAAGATATTGCCGGGGATCCGGTGGTGGTCAATTTAGCTAAGATGCCGCATTTGTTGGTGGCAGGTACCACAGGATCGGGGAAATCTGTGGGCATAAATGTAATGTTATTAAGCCTTTTGTATAAAGCGACTCCTTTAGATGTTCGGTTGATTTTAATTGATCCTAAAATGTTAGAGCCTGGTAGAACGCTTGTTTCATTGGATACGGCCAGTCTCCCGTGTTTGAGAACTGGAAGTACCTTGCCTGTTGTGCAGGTGCATCCTTTGATGGAGCGCCAGAAACAGTTGATGCATGGTAGAACTGAGGGTACCTAAAGGATGCGTTTGATGCAAGGTTGTTAACGTTTGCATTGTTAAGGTCCTTCGAGTTGAAGTAGTTAGAAACAGTTGGAAGGTTCGTTAGGCTAGGCTCAGTT
>JBEICO010000087.1:0-6399 GCA_040383965.1 Francisellaceae bacterium | reverse complement strand
GACCCGCCTTATACCGTTACCAAACCCTTTACAACACCTATAGGCCGCATCAAACACTTGCACATTTAACACCACAGGAGTATTTTAAGTTGAATTACCAAAATAAGGCCGCCTAAGTCTCAAAATGGGTGAACCAGGACACCCTATTGAACGAGCCATACTTCCCCAGGTAAACTATCCCTTCGATGGTGTCCTTGCCGGTCCCCTCGCGACGATATAATGTGAACTCCGCTAGGCCTGGAAGGGAGCAACGGTAGCAATAGATTCGGGTGCCGAGGTGTGGCTGTCGAGGTCACCACCCTTTTTAACCCATTAGATACTTGAAACCCCATGAGCCAATTTGCGCTTGCCAGACGATATAGACCCCATACCTTCCAAACCATGATTGGGCAGGAAGTTGCCCTTCGTGCTTTAAGCAACGCTTTAGATCTGAAACGTTTACACCATGCCTATCTTTTTACGGGAATGCATGGGGTGGGTAAAACCAGTATTGCTAGAATTTTAGCAAAATGTCTTAATTGTGAAGCAGGGATCTCTTCAAAGCCTTGTGATCAGTGTTTTGCGTGTCAGGCTATTGATAAAGGCCATTTTGTCGATTTAATTGAAGTGGATGCCGCATCTCGTACCAAAGTGGAAGATACTCGAGATCTGTTGGATAATGTGCAATATTTGCCAACTCGCGGTCGCTTTAAAATCTACCTGATTGATGAAGTGCATATGTTATCAACCCACAGCTTTAACGCTTTATTAAAAACGTTAGAAGAACCTCCTGAACATGTTAAATTTCTGTTAGCTACAACCGATCCTCAAAAACTCCCAGCTACTGTTTTATCAAGATGCTTACAATTTCATTTGCGGCCAATGCCATATGAAAAGATTGTAGATCACCTTGCCCATATTTTGCATCAGGAAGGGATCTCATTTGAAGATGAAGCGTTACAGGAAATTGCCCGTGCTGCTCTCGGGAGTGTAAGAGATGCGTTAAGTTTACTCGATCAAGCGTTAAACTATAGCTCAGGCTCTATAGAAGCTGAGGGGATACGCTTGATGTTGGGCTTGTCGGATAAAACCAAAATTTTAAATTTGTTAAACCTATTGGCGAATGGTGATACGCGAGGCCTATTGCGAGAAGTCCATCATTTAGAAGAAACGGTTTCCGATTTTTCAGGACTATTGAAAGAATTGTTAGAAATGCTGCATCAAATGGCTATTGCTAAAAGTGTGCCAGAAGCATTAGATCCTCATATTCGTGAACGTGAAGCCATTCTGAAATTGGTAAAATCATTATCTCCTGAAGAAATTCAATTGTATTATCAAATTGGCTTACAAGGGCAACGTGACTTGCCTTATGCTCCAAATGCTAAAATGGGTTTTGAAATGACTTTACTAAGAATGGTAGCGTTTCAGCCTGTTCGAGTGTCAAGCTTTATGGCAACAACATCTATGCCCATGCCAGCATCCCTGCCAGAAGTGCAAACACCTTCAATAGTCGAACCCTTAACCATAAAGAGAGATCATCATTTGCCGGTAGATAAACCGGTGCAGGCAACAGCGGATTGGAATACGATAGTAAATAAACTGGCGTTAACGGGGTTAACAAAAGTCATGGCTGAGAATTGTGTGGTCTCAGAATGGTCCGATGATTTTATCCAATTGATTTTAGACGATGGGCAAAAACCCTTATTCAATAAACGCTATGAAGAACGATTACGTGAGGCTTTATGTCAATACTTAGGCAGAACGATTCGTTTAAAAGTGATGGAAGGCAAAGTGGAGACAGAAACCCCATCCCTTCAAAATAAGCGTTTGGTAGCGGAGGCGACAGAGGCAACCCATCAGATGATTGAAGTCGATATGAAAATTCAAAAATTAATTCAAGCATTTGATGCAAAAATTGAGCATGTTACTTTGAAGGAAAATGAATAGGATCTTAGGATGAGTTTTAGTCCTCTTATTAATCATTTAATCGAAGCATTGCGTTGTTTGCCGGGTGTGGGACCAAAATCCGCACAACGGATGGTATTTCATTTATTGGAGCGTAATAGAGAAGGAGGGCGGCAAATCGCTCGGATCTTAGAAGAGGCTATCGTTAAAGTAGGGCGATGTGAAGCTTGTAGAACGCTGTGTGAAGAATTGTTGTGTCGGTTGTGCACCAATCCATTGCGCGATCATTCTGTTATGTGTGTGGTTGAAACCCCTGCAGATGTGATGGCGGTGGAGCAGACAGGAGGATACAGAGGTGTTTATTTCGTTTTAATGGGACATTTGTCTCCTTTAGATGGCATTGGCCCGGAAGATTTAGGGATGGACTTGTTTCGTTTACGATTACAGGAAGGAAAGATCAAAGAAGTTATTTTGGCTACTAACCCAACGGTTGAGGGAGAAGCCACAGCCCACTATTTGGCAGAATTAATTAAAGAACACCAGATCCGCGTTACTCGGATTGCGCATGGTGTGCCTTTTGGTGGAGATTTAGAATATATTGACGGGGGAACCCTTGCCCGAGCCCTTGTGGCACGAGTACCTATTTAAATTAGATGGGGGTATCACTTGAAATATCGGCATAAACCCCCATGTTGTAAAAAATGCATTTATTTAAATATTTGAGGATAAAATCATGGCAGACAATGCTGTAAAGCAAACTTTCGATTTTCAGGCTGAAGTGAAACAGTTGTTACACCTTATGATTCACTCATTGTATAGCAACAAAGAGATATTTGTTCGTGAGCTGATCTCTAATGCTTCTGATGCTGCAGATAAATTAAGATTTGGATCCTTGAAGGATCCGATGATCTTAGTAGATGATCCGGATCTTAAAGTCTGGGTAACATTAGACAAAGAGGCCAAGACCATTACTATTCGGGACAATGGTATTGGTATGACTCGAGATGAAGTGATCCAAAATTTAGGAACTATCGCAAAATCAGGAACTCGAGAGTTTTTAAATAGCCTAACGGGAGATAAAGCAAGGGATTCTAAATTGATTGGTCAGTTCGGGGTGGGTTTTTATTCTGCGTTTATTGTGGCTGATAAAGTGGTGGTAACCACTCGCCATGCCGAGGCTTCTGAAGAAAATGGGGTGCGTTGGAGCTCAACCGGAGGTGGGGACTATGAATTAGAAACAATCCCTGTTAAGAGAAGAGGAACCGAAGTTGTTTTGCATATTAAACCTGAAGAAGAGGAATTTTTAAATGACTGGCGTTTAAAACACGTTATTATGAAATACTCTGATCATTTAACGATCCCGGTTGTCATGTTTACTGAAAAAAATGAAGAAGAGGTGGTGAATCGTGCAACGGCTCTTTGGACTCTGCCTAAAACTGAAATTACGGATGAACAATATAAAGAATTATACAAACATGTGGCGCATGACTTTGAAGATCCCTTGCTATGGAGCCATAATAAAGTAGAAGGAAAACTCGAATATATTTCTTTATTATATATTCCAGCTCGCGCGCCCTTTGATTTATGGCATGTTGGCAAAACTCGGGGGCTTAAGTTATATGTGCGTCGGGTGTTTATTATGGATGATGCAGAGCAGTTCCTCCCGCATTATTTGCGATTTATACGTGGTGTTATAGATTCTAATGATCTGCCTTTGAATATTTCAAGAGAAATTTTACAGCATAATCGTACTATTGATACTGTGAAAACAGCTATTATTAAGCGAGTGTTAGGAATGTTGGAGCAACTCGCAGTTGACGATAAAGAGAAATATGGGTGGTTTTGGAAAGAATTTGGACAAGTGTTAAAAGAAGGTGTGGCAGAGGATTTTGCCAATAAAGAGCAAATTTCTAAATTATTAAGGTTTTCCAGTTCTCGCGAGGGTAAAGAATTGCAGGATGTTTCTCTAGAGGAATATATTGCAAGAATGCCAGTAGGGCAAAACAAAATTTATTATGTGACTGCTGAAACTTTTAATGCAGCTTGCCATAGTCCGCACTTAGAGATCTTTAAAAAGAAAGGGATCGAAGTGTTATTATTATCGGATCGGGTTGACGAATGGTTAATGACCCACTTAACCGAGTTCCAAGGGAAATCGTTCCAATCGGTAACTCGTGGTGGATTGGACTTAGGGGATTTGGGAGATAAAACAGCAGAGGAGCATTATAAACAAGCCGAAACGGATTATTCTGAGACCTTAAAGAAAACACAAGAGATTTTACAGGACAAAGTTAAAGAAGTGCGGTTAAGTCAACGGTTAACCGATTCTCCGGCATGTATCGTTTTAGATGATCAAGACATGAGTGGCCAAATGGAAAAAATGTTACGAGCTTCAGGGCAGCATGTTCCTACCCACAAACCTATCCTAGAGCTTAATCCCGATCACAGCATGATTAAGCAATTAAAAGGCGAGCAAGACCAAGCAAGATTTGAGGATTGGGCGAAGATTTTGCTTGATCAGGCTATACTGGCAGAAGGTGGTCAATTAGAAGATCCGGCTAGTTTTGTGCGGCGGTTTAATAAGCTCTTGCTGGACTTGAGTAGGTAATTGAGACCCACACCCGCCCGTCGGGCACCCTCTCCCGTGACCGGGAGAGGGGAATTTGAAAAGTATTATCTTGTAAGGGGGAGCGGGGGGGGATCACAATTCAATTCCCTTCTCCCCAACGGGGAGAAGGTGCCTGAAGGACGGATGAGGGGTCAAAAAGAACATGGAAAAAGTGTGGCTCAAAAACTATCAACCCGGTGTCCCCTCCACTATAAATCCTGATCAATATCCCTCTATAAACGAAATTGTTGAAGAAGTTTGTCTGCAATTTAGCGATAAACCCGCTTTTGAAAATATGGGAAAAATCCTCACCTACCAAATGCTAGAAGAGCAAAGCCGGGCATTTGCCGCGTATTGCCTCGAGGAATTAAAATTAAAAAGAGGTGACCGAGTAGCACTCATGATGCCAAATATATTGCAATACGCGATAGCCTTATTTGGTACATTACGTGCAGGTTTAACAGTTGTTAATTTTAATCCCTTGTATACTCCGAGAGAGTTGCAGCATCAATTACAAGATTCTGGTTGTGTAGCCATTGTGGTACTTTCTAACTTCGCAAGTACTCTAGCGCAAGTATTAGATCAAGTAAGTCTAAAACATGTGGTAGTTACAGAAATAGGCGATCTGTTGTCTTTCCCAAAATCTATTTTAGTTAATTTTGTCGTAAAACATATCAAAAAAATGATCCCAAGTTGGTCTATTAAGAATCATATAGCCTTTATTGATGTGTTAGATCAGGGGAAAAATCTTGCTTTCCATAAACCGAGTGTTACCGGTAATGATATTGCTTTCTTGCAATATACGGGGGGAACTACGGGGGTAGCAAAGGCGGCTATGCTAACACATCGCAATATGGTTGCGAATATTGAACAAGACTTTGCGTGGATCAAGCCTGCTATTAAAATAGGCGAGGAAATTATTATAACGGCATTGCCGCTTTATCATATTTTTTCATTAACAGCGAATTGTTTAACTTTTATGAAAGCAGGGGCTTTAAATGTTTTAGTCACCAACCCAAGGGATATGAAAAGCTTTTTGAAGATCCTGGCGCGATTCTCGTTTACTGCCATAACAGGAGTGAATACCTTATTTAATGCATTGTTAAATCAACCTGCCTTTGCCAAGCTTGATTTTAGTCAGTTAAGAATAGCTTTAGGTGGGGGTATGGCCGTACAGCATGCAGTAGCTGAACGTTGGAAAGCAGTTACCGGTGTTACCCTAATTGAAGCCTATGGGCTCACAGAAACGGCTCCTGGTGTTTGTATAAATCCTTTAAACCTTAAAGAATTTAATGGTAGTATTGGACTGCCCATTTCTTCCACGGATGTATCTATTCGAGATGATGCAGGCCAAGAGGTTGGATTAAATGCGCTGGGTGAGCTTTGGGTTCGGGGGCCTCAAGTGATGCAAGGATATTGGCAGAACCCTACAGAAACGGCAGTAGCACTGCAGGATGGTTGGGTTAGGACGGGGGATATTGCCAGTATTAATGCAGATGGATTTGTGCGAATTGTGGATCGTAAAAAGGATTTAATTATTGTGTCCGGGTTTAATGTCTATCCAAATGAAGTAGAAGATGTAATCGCTGAAATGGAAGAGGTAAAAGAAGTGGCGGTGGTTGGTATTCCAATTGCAAGTGGCGAAAAAGTAAAGGCTTTTATTGTCAAAAAAGATCCTAATTTAACCGTTGAAGCCATTCTTAAATTTTGTGCCACAGAACTTACCGCTTATAAAGTACCTAAAGAAATTGAATTTAGAACTGAACTACCTAAAACCAATGTGGGTAAAATATTACGACGCGCTTTAAGAGAAGAAAGTACTAATGAAAACCATAAGAACAGCAATTGATTTAGTCGAGGCCGGATTTATAGAGCCTGAGATGCTGCCAGAAATTGAAAAAGTCACT
>JBEICO010000086.1:0-6424 GCA_040383965.1 Francisellaceae bacterium | reverse complement strand
GCCTGGCTCGGCAGCCAAGGTATTCTGCAGCACAAGGAGCTGTTACTTTAAACGGAACTACCGACGATCTTAAAGCAGCCCTATTGCATGAACAAAAGCAGATCAAAGTTGGAGAATTAATAGAAGCCTATCGGTTATTAGGACACTTGCATGCGGATATCGATCCGCTGAAGTTAAGAGAGAAACCTTTGGTTCCGGAATTAATGCTCTCTTACTATCATTTTAGTGAAGCAGATCTTAATTTATCTTTTGATGCTAATTCTTTACCCGGAAAAAAGATAAAGCCGCTTCGAGAAATTATTGACGATTTAAAAAAAATTTATTGCGGCACCATCGCCGCAGAATTTATGCAAATCCCAGATTCACCGGAACGGCTTTGGGTGCAATCTCAGGTGGAATTGCTGGGTAATGCACCGCTTTCTTTAGAAATAAAGCGTCGCTTGCTAACAGCCATTACTCAAGCAGAAGGGCTGGAAAAATACATTGCCGCCAAATTTCCGGGCGCTAAACGTTTTTCATTAGAAGGAAATGATACTTTATTGGTTGCACTAGATACCGTTATTCAATTGGGGGGTAAAGAGGGTGCCAAAGAAATTGCAATGGGGATGGCTCATCGGGGTCGTTTGAATGTTCTGGTTAATTTATTAGGGAAAACACCTAATCAATTGTTTGATGAATTTGAAGGCCATCATTATGGAGAAGCACTGGAATCGGGAGATGTGAAATATCACCAAGGATTTTCTTCCAATGTGATTACACCCGGGGGCGTTGTGCATTTGTCATTGGCTTTTAACCCTTCGCATTTGGAAATTGTTACCCCTGTTGTTTGTGGTTCGGTTCGTGCCAGGCAAGAACGTCGCAAAGATCTCAATTATTCTCAAGTTTTATCGATTGGTATTCATGGCGATGCAGCATTTGCAGGACAAGGCGTAGTCATGGAAACCCTAAACATGGCCGAAACTCGAGGGTTTAATGTTGGGGGCACTATCCATATTATTACCAATAATCAAATTGGATTTACCACTAGTAATGTCAAAGATGCTCGTTCTACTTTGTATTGCTCTGATATTGGTAAGATGATGGAAGTTCCCATATTTCATGTTAATGCTAATGATCCGGAAGCCGTGTATCGCGTTATGGAGTTGGTCGTTAAATATCGTACTCAATTTAATAAAGATGTGATTGTTAATTTGTTGGGGTACCGACGTGAAGGCCATAATGAAGCAGATGAACCCGCTGCCACACAGCCCTTAATGTATCAATTGATCCGCAGCTTACCAACAGTTTTGACCCTGTATTCTCAAAGGTTAATTGCGGAACAATCAATTTCTAAAGAAGAAGTAGACGCTATTATTAGAGACTATCGTGACTCTTTGGATAAACGGCAGCAGTCGGTGGTGCGAGATTTGTCGAATACAGTAGAACGCGATTTTTCAAGTGATTGGAAACCTTTTTTGACTAAGGATTGGCGGGTGCCCACTAAAACGGGTGTCTCAATGGCCTTATTAAAATCCTTGGCGGAAAAACAAACGACATTGCCAGAGGGATTTGTATTGCATCCTCGGGTTGAAAAAATTATTCAAGATCGCCGTAAAATGACCCAGGGAGAATTGCCTTTAGATTGGGGTTATGCAGAAACCCTAGCGTATGCCACATTGTTAAATGAGGCGTATTTAATCAGATTGTCCGGTCAAGATGTGGGCAGAGGAACTTTTTTTCATAGACATGTGGTTTTACATAATCAAAAAAATGATGAAGAATACGTTCCCCTATGCCATCTCAGTGAAAACCAAGGTGTATTCAGAGTTGTTAATTCATTACTGTCGGAAGAGGCCGTATTAGCTTATGAATATGGGTTCTCGAATACGGAGCCGTTGGCATTAGTGATTTGGGAGGCTCAGTTTGGGGATTTTGCCAATGGCGCGCAAGTGGTGTTTGATCAATTTATCAGTTCCGGTGAGCAAAAATGGGGAAGGTTGAGTGGTTTGACAGTACTTTTACCACATGGATATGAGGGACAAGGTGCTGAGCATTCTTCGGCACGATTAGAGCGCTATTTGCAACTCTGTGCGCAGCATAATATTCAAGTATGTATTCCTACAACCCCCGCACAAATGTTTCATCTATTAAGACGACAAATGGTGCGACCGATCCGCAAGCCATTAATTGTGTTAACACCAAAGAGTTTATTAAGACATAAACTGGCTGTTTCAACATTGATTGAGTTAGAACAAGGATCTTTTGTGCCAATATTACCTGAAGTAGATCCCATTGACTTCATTAACGTAAAACGGATTATTTTTTGTAGTGGTAAAGTCTATTATGAATTGCTAGAAGAGCGTCGAAAATCAGCTAGAACAGATGTGGCTATTATACGAATTGAACAACTTTATCCCTTTCCAGATATTGAGTTAAAAGCAGTTTTAGGACAATATTCTAATGCTGAAGAAATTGTGTGGTGTCAGGAAGAACCTAAAAATCAAGGGGCGTGGTATAATATACAACATCATTTGGTTGCGGATCTCGATAAAAATCAACGGTTGCGGTATGTCGGAAGACAGGCTTCTGCGGCACCCGCAGTAGGATATTTACATTTGCATCAAGAACAGCAAAGTGCTTTAGTCAAAGATGCGCTAAGTTAAGGAACATGGAATGAGTATTGAAATCAAAGTCCCCGTCTTGCCAGAATCAGTTTCCGATGCCACCATTGCCACTTGGCATAAAAAAGTGGGAGAAAAAATTAAAAGAGATGAACATCTTCTAGATATTGAAACCGATAAAGTGATCTTGGAAGTGGTTGCTCCAGAAGATGGATATATGGAGTCCATTTTAAAGCAACAGGGAGAAAAGGTATTGGGGCAAGAAGTGGTTGGGGTATTCACCCCGGAAAAATTTCAAGAAAATGAGACAAAAAAACTCGAAGCTAAAGCGCTTGAACAATCAGCGGCAGTTCCCTTAAAAGCGTCTAAAGAACAAAACTTGTCACCGGCTGTTAGGAGAGCTGTTTCTGAACAAGACGTAAACGTTAGTCAAATTTCGGGAACGGGCAAGGGTGGGCGCATTACGACCAAAGATCTTGAAAAATCAACAGATAAAAGTTTAGGAAGTTCAGCTTTAAATGAACTTGCAGCGGTTGGTGAGCGTGTTGAAAAACGCGTCCCTATGAGCCGACTCCGAGCTCGCATTGCAGAGCGGTTACTGCAAGCACAACAAACTGCAGCTATTTTAACCACATTCAATGAAATTAACATGCAGCCTGTAATGGGCTTAAGGCAAAAATATAAAGAAACCTTCGAAAAAGATTATGGGGTACGTTTAGGGTTTATGTCTTTTTTTACGATTGCAGTGGTAGAAGCTTTAAAGCGTTTTCCGGTGGTGAATGCTTCTATTGATGGTAATGATATCGTTTATCACAATTATTTTGATATTGGTATTGCGGTCTCTTCGCCAAGGGGACTTGTGGTTCCCATCATTCGCAATGCTGAAACTTTGAATATGGCTCAATTAGAAAAACAGATTGCGTTATTTGGGGAAAAAGCAAAAAATGGACAACTTAGCATTGAAGAAATGACCGGTGGAACCTTTACCATTTCCAATGGTGGGGTATTTGGCTCCTTAATGTCAACGCCCATCTTAAACCCCCCGCAAAGTGGCATTTTAGGTATGCATAAAATAGAAGAAAGACCTGTGGTTGAGAACGGTGCCATTGTGATCCGTCCCATGATGTACGTTGCCATGTCTTATGATCACCGTATTATTGATGGTGCTGAATCGGTTAGGTTTTTGGTAACGATTAAAGAGCTGTTAGAAGATCCTGCTCGATTGTTGTTAAATGTTTAGAGCCCTCATTGGAGAAATAGCATGAATTTACATGAATATCAGTCTAAGCAGTTATTGGCAAAATATGGATTGCCTATTTTAAAAGGGGTAAGAGCCAATAGCGTTGAGCAGGCTATATTAGCGATTAATTCCTTAAGTGGCGATAGTTGGGTGGTTAAAGCTCAAGTGCATGCTGGGGGAAGAGGTAAAGCGGGCGGTGTAAAATTAGTTAAAAGTAAAGAAGAATTGGCTGAGGTTGCGCGCGGTCTTTTACATACGCGTTTGGTGACACATCAAACGGGTAATAAAGGCCAACCCGTTAATGCTTTATTAATTGAAGAAACGTGTGAAATTGAAAAAGAACTTTATCTGGGGGCAGTGGTGGATCGCGCTTCTCAAAAAATCGTCTTTATGGCGTCCACAGAAGGGGGGGTAGAAATTGAAAAAATCGCCCATGATTCTCCTGATAAAATTTTAAAATTAATCGTAGATCCGTTTCTGGGGGTAATGCCTTACCAATGCAGAGATCTTGCAGTTCAATTGCAATTAAATGAGGCTCAGGTCAAACAATTAACCAAAATGATTAGTGGCCTCTATAAAATGTTTGTGGAATGTGATTTAAGTTTGGTTGAAATTAATCCTTTGGTTGTGAATAAACAGGGTGACATGGTTTGTTTAGATGCTAAGTTAAATGTGGATGATAATGGGTTATATCGGCAACCCACTTTGCGAGATATGCGAGATACTTCCCAAGAAGATCCGCGAGAAATTCGGGCACGTGAGTGGGAGCTAAATTATATTCCTTTGGAAGGCGATATTGGGTGCATGGTGAATGGCGCTGGATTAGCTATGGCAACCATGGATCTGATTAAATTAAATGGCGGAGATCCTGCAAACTTCCTTGATGTTGGGGGAGGCGCAACTGAAGAACGGGTGAAAGAAGCATTCAAAATTATTTTATCAGATGAACATGTTAAAGCGGTGTTAGTGAATATCTTTGGCGGCATTGTGCGTTGTGATCTCATAGCCCAAGGGATCATTAAAGCAGTTTCTGAAGTGGGTATTAAAGTTCCTGTGGTAGTGCGACTAGAAGGTAATCATGCTGCAGAAGCCAGTGATATATTAAATAAAAGTGGTTTAAATATTATTGCAGCAAAATCCTTTAGTGAAGCTGCAGAAAAAGTGGTTAAAGCGGCAGGAGGCAAATCATGAGTATTTTAATTGATAAGCACACCAAAGTGATTTGTCAGGGATTTACTGGAAATCAGGGCACGTTTCATTCGCAACAAGCATTAGAATATGGGACACGAATGGTGGGTGGGGTTACTCCGGGTAAAGGGGGACAAACGCATTTAGGACTGCCCATTTTTAATAGTATGAAGGAAGCGGTAATAGAAACAGAAGCCGATGCCAGTGTTATTTATGTGCCAGCGCCTTTTTGTAAAGACTCTATCATAGAGGCTATCGATGCAGGGGTTCGATTGGTAGTCTGTATTACCGAAGGCATTCCTGTATTAGATATGTTGCAGGTTAAGCATTATATTCGCGATAAAGCGGTGCAAGTCATTGGACCGAATTGCCCGGGAGTCATTACCCCAGGCGCTTGTAAAATTGGTATTATGCCCGGCAACATTCACCAGGTGGGAAGAGTGGGCATTGTGTCTCGTTCGGGTACGCTTACCTATGAGGCGGTTAAACAAACCAGTGATGTAGGTCTTGGACAAAGTACTTGCGTAGGCATTGGGGGAGATCCAATTCCTGGCACAAGTTTTGTAGATATCTTGGCTATGTTTAATGACGATCCTCAAACCGAAGCTATCGTCTTGGTAGGGGAAATTGGGGGTTCTGGAGAAGAAGAAGCCGCAGCTTATATTAAGGCACATATTAAAAAGCCCGTCGTGTCCTATATTGCTGGGGTTACGGCGCCTACGGGGAAACGTATGGGCCATGCAGGGGCTATTATTGCGGGAGGCAAAGGCACCGCTGCTGAAAAATATAAGGCTTTAGAAGAAGCGGGCGTACATACGGTCAGATCCCCAACCGAAATTGGCAATATGGTATTAAAAGTCCTGAAATAAAAAGTAATCTTTCAAAATTAATTTTTCGAGTTGACGGCACGTCGATTCAAGGTATAATGGCTGTCTTTAGCCGGGCCGTTAGCTCAGTTGGTAGAGCAGCGGACTTTTAATCCGTTGGTCGATGGTTCAAGTCCATCACGGCCCACCAATGAAATCTTCAACTTTGTGATTATTGCAATCTCAAAAAAGCAATTATGCTTTCCTATAAATGTAATTTCTTTTAACCTCGCCCCCTATATTTTATTGTTGCTGACCTATTTTCGTCTGAATTACCTGGCTTAATAAGGCTTGTAGGCCCACCGCTTAGCAATAAAGGAGAAGTAGCGTTAACAACAGAATTTATAGAGTTATAATTTGAAATATGTTGTGACAATATTTCACGTTTCCGCTCATCTAATTGTTTAGTGGCAGCATTTACCAGATTGGGATTTTTTTTATTTAACTCTACAAATATACTAGGCTTAAATTTTAAAAAAATCGCAATTTTTAGATCGTAAGATCGTCGTGTAGGGAAAGAGTGTCTAGTC
>JBEICO010000085.1:0-6589 GCA_040383965.1 Francisellaceae bacterium | reverse complement strand
TTTCCCAAACACACCGCTTATTGTTGTTGAAAACACAGAAATCACCCTAAAACCCTCACGATCAGTACAAAATACTCTCCCAAACTTAAGCGGACAAGCATATTCTTTATCAGTGCCCGATTATGTTGAAGGATTAAAACGTTATGTGCGACAATTTAAACCAGAACGTTTTTATACTCATATTACTCGCTTAGCACTTGAACACGATATGAGTGAATTCTTACTACCCAGTGATCCTTGGAGTAGGAAACAACTAACAACAGAAGCCAAACATGCCATATTTACTAGAAAATTTTCACAAAAACCCGCTTTAAGACGAAGTCAATCAACCGAACTTTTGATTGCTTACCCACAATCAAAAATGACGGATCCTAAAATTGAAGCTACTCAACATACTGCTTTAACCGTAACATTAGGTCGACATCAAAGATCCCTTTCGAACTAAAGGGGGATTGATTTTGTGGTATTTGAACAACTAACTGCTTATGTTTTCACCTCTCTTTCCCCGCGCAACATCACTTAAAAAAAACGAGTGCTATGGCCATTTAGATAAGCTATACTGCCACCTATGGCGGCAAAGTCGTGTTGCCATAGATCCAAGTCCCGCGCGAAATAAGTATCCTGAGTGACTCTTATTTCCAAAGGAGTCGGAGTCGGTGAATTAGTAAGTCTCAGGAGACATTTAACATGCAAAATCAATTATTTGTTGGCAATTTAGCCTTTTCAACCACCAAAGAAGAGCTGGAAGCAGCGTTTTCAACGTTTGGTTCTGTTGTTGAGGTTAAAATTCCCGTCGACCGTGATACTGGTCGAGTACGTGGATTTGCCTTTGTCACTTTCGAAACCCAACAGGCTGCAGAAAAAGCATTAGCTTTAGATGGCACGGATTTGAACGGCCGTTCAATTCGCGTCAATGTTGCCCAAGAGAAGAAAGCGGGTGGAACCGGAGGTGGCGGTGGTCGCACTGGCGGCGGCGGTCGTAGCGGCGGCGGCGGTGGCGGTCGTAGTGGCGGCGGCGGTGGACGCAGCAGCGGCGGCGGCGGTGGAAATCGTGAAGGAGGCTGGTGGTAAGTAGCCACACAGTTGAACTTCAGTGCTGGTGCCTTAAAAAGGCACCAGCCACTTCTCTTAATCTCTTTTTAAAATTACTCTTCTCAATCGGTACTGTTTAGAAATGTATAAACAAATCAACGCAGGCCAACAAGTTCCTAACGATTGTAACGTTATCATTGAAATTCCTGCCCACAGTGAACCTGTTAAGTATGAAGTCGACAAAGAAACAGGCGCGTTAGTGGTTGACCGATTCATGACAGGAACCATGCGCTATCCCTGTGATTACGGCTATATTCCGAGCACGTTAGCAGAAGATAATGATCCCATTGATGTCTTAGTCATCAGCCCTTTCCCCTTGTTGAGTGGATGTATTATTCGAGTACGCCCTATTGGCATGTTAAGAATGACAGATGAAGCAGGAAAAGATTCTAAAATCCTGGCTGTTCCTATTGATAAATTAACGAAGCTTTATCACAACATACATAAACCTGAAGATTTATTCCCCCTGCTACTAGAACAAATTAGCCATTTCTTTAAACATTACAAAGATCTTGAAGAAGGCAAATGGGTTCAAATAGAAGGTTGGGAAGGCCCTAATGCTGCCAAGGAAGAAATTAAATTAGGCATTAAGCGTTATGAAAAAAACCAAGGATAGGAAAATAGATTTCAAACGAAATTTAATTTCAATTTTTCTCTGTTTTCTCTGTATTTGCTTTGCAGGGGCTGCTTACCCTGAAGCGGCAGAAGAAAATCCCGAATTTTTAACTGCAGATAAAGCCTTTACGGTACAAGCACATTTATTAAATGAAAATAACATTCAACTTGATTTTACCATTGCTCCTGGCTATTTATTATATCGAAGCCATTTTCACATAAGAACCGTAGAAGGAGAAGAGATCAAACATACCGAAAATCTCTTGCCACCCGGTATTCAAAAAAAAGATGAAACATTGGGGGAAGAATACGAAGCTTACACCAAAACCGTAAAGTTGATTATTCCAAACACAGTGTTACAAGCAACTGAACCAGGACTTAGAGTAGAATATCAGGGATGTGCAGAAAATGGTTTTTGTTATGCCCCTATAGCAAAACAGATTGTCTTTCAACCCAATGGAAAAGCGGAAATCACAGAATTATCTTCAGAAGAATTTAAACAGGTAATCCCTTTAACCCTAACGCCAGAATTTGAATCTGAAACAGATCGCATAACTTCGCAATTAAAATCAGGACATTTACCACTCACCTTACTCTTTTTTCTAGGCTTAGGGTTGTTGTTAGCGTTTACTCCTTGTGTACTTCCCATGGTACCTATTATGGCCAACATTTTAGTAGGAGAAGATGTACCCCTTTCTAGTCGTCGCGCTACTTTACTTGCCACCCTTTATGTTTTAAGTGTTGCTGTTTGTTATGCTGTTGCGGGTGCTATTGCAGGGGTCATGGGAAACCAATTACAAACCACCCTCCAAAAACCCATTTTTTTAACCGCTTTAAGCTTTTTACTGTTAATCTTTTCATTAAATCAGCTTAATCTTGTGCATATCCAGTTACCCCAAATATTCGCGCACACTTTACATCACTTACAACGCAAACAAAAACAAGGATCGATTTTTGGTGCCATCGCAATGGGAGGCATTTCAGCTCTCATGGTATCTCCTTGTGTTACACCTGCTTTAGTAGGCGCATTAACCTATATTGGCCAAACCGGTAATGCTGTTTTAGGAGGCTCTGCCCTATTTTTTATGGCACTTGGCATGGGATTACCACTCCTTTGTGCCGCCTCTATAGGAAGCCATTTATTGCCTAAAACAGGCGCTTGGATGGGAGCAATTAAAATTATCACCGGCATATTTTTATTGATATTGTCGGGATCTATTTTAATGCGGGCTTTCCCAAATAACGCTCAAGCTGAATCTACAACACATTTGCCAACCCATTTTATTGCCATTAACAGTGAACAAGAACTCAACCAGGCTTTAAGGGCAGCACATGAACTGAAGAAACCAGTGTTATTAGATGTTTATGCAGACTGGTGTATTTCTTGCCAATTAATAGACAAAGAGTTATTTGATAACCCTAGGGTTCTTACCGCTTTAAAAGATATTTCTTTATTACGCTTAGACATCACCCAACAAACGGATGCAAAAGAAGCCTTAGAAAAAAGTCTCAAGATAATAGGCCCTCCTACCTTAATATTTTTTGATATGAATAGCAAAGAAGTAAAAAATTATCGCTTAGTTGGAAAAATTGAGTCTGATGACTTTATTTTACATGCTGCTCAATTTTTAAATACCATAAATAATTAATCAGTAGACAATTTCATCGAACTCCGGCAAACTTGCACCTATATCAGCTATTTTAAGAGTGTGATTTGTTATGGATATTCGTAAAGTTAAGAAGTTGATCGAGTTACTTGAAGAATCCGGGATCTCTGAAATTGAGATTAAGGAAGGAGAAGAGTCGGTTCGAATTAGCCGTCAGAATGCAGCTCCCATGCCACACCATGTCATAAATTACCCTGTTGCACCTGCTGCGCCTGCGGCTGGAATTGCACCTTTAGTGACTTCTAAAGCAGAAAATAATCCAGTTGCTCCACTTGCTAATGAGCATGTGGTTACAGCGCCTATGGTTGGAACTTTCTATCGTGCCTCGGGCCCAAATGCCAAAGCTTTTGTAGAAGTAGGTCATAAAGTCAAAATAGGTAGTGTGCTTTGTATAGTAGAAGCCATGAAGATGCTGAATCAAATTGAAGCCGATCACTCCGGTACGGTTGTACGGATTTTAGTTGAAAATGGTCAACCCGTTGAATTTGGCCAACCTCTTTTTATTATCAGTGACGAATAACAATGCTAGATAAAGTCGTTATTGCAAATAGAGGGGAAATAGCACTCAGGATTTTAAGAGCGTGCCACGAGCTAGGCATTAAGACTGTCGCTATCCATTCAACCACAGATAGCCACTTGATGCACGTTAAGCTGGCAGATGAATCCGTTTGTATTGGTCCTGCTTCCTCAAATTTAAGTTATTTAAACATACCCGCAATTATTAGTGCTGCAGAAATTACCGATGCTGTAGCTATTCATCCCGGTTATGGTTTTTTAGCTGAAAATGCCGATTTTGCTGAAAGAGTTGAGCAAAGTGGTTTTATTTTTATTGGACCGCGCCCTGAAAACATTCGACAGATGGGTGATAAAGTGTCTGCGATCCGTATGATGCAAAAAGCCGGCGTGCCCTGTGTCCCTGGCTCGAATGGTATCTTAGAAGACAGCCCAGAAGAAAATTTAAAAATTGCCCGAGAAATTGGATATCCTGTCATTATTAAGGCTTCCGGTGGTGGTGGTGGTCGCGGCATGCGAGTAGTACACAGCGAAGCAGCCTTGTTAAATGCCATTTCTGTCACTAAAGCCGAGGCAAAGTCTGCTTTTAACAATGATGCCGTCTATATGGAAAAATTCTTAGAACATCCAAGGCATATTGAAATTCAGGTATTATCGGATGGGAAAAATAATGCAATCTCACTCGGAGAACGTGATTGCTCGATGCAAAGACGCCATCAAAAAGTATTAGAAGAAGCGCCTGCCCCAGGGATCACCGAAGACCAACGCAAAAAAATTGGGAAACGCTGTGTAAAGGCTTGTATTGAAATGGGATACCGCGGTGCTGGCACTTTTGAATTTCTATTTGAAAAAGGTGAGTTTTATTTTATTGAAATGAATACTCGGATCCAAGTTGAACATCCTGTTACGGAATTAATCACCAATATTGATATTGTCAAAGAACAACTGCGGATCGCAGCTGGTGAACCACTCACGATTAGGCAGGATGATGTTAAAATTGAAGGCCATGCCATTGAATGTCGCATTAATGCAGAAGATCCCAAAACCTTTATTCCCTGCCCTGGAAAAATCCAACAATTTCATGCACGCGGAGGCCCGGGTATTCGTTGGGACTCTCATATTTATAACGGATATGAAGTTCCACCTTATTATGATTCCTTGATTGGAAAACTAATTTCTCATGGAAAAACTCGAGATATTGCCATTGCTAAAATGAAAAATGCGCTTGACGAGATTGTTATTGATGGGATAAAAACAAATATTCCATTACATCAAAATTTAATTCGCGATGCAAACTTCCATCAAGGTAGCACTAATATTCATTATCTTGAAAAAAAACTTTCTTCTTAAATTAAAATTATGCATTGGGTACAATTAACGCTAGAAACAAATCGAGAGAATGCCGAATTTTATTCTGAATGGCTAACGGCAGCAGGTGCCGTAGCTGTCACTCTACAAGATTCTCAAGATCAACCGCTCTTTGAACCCACTCCGGGTACAACTCCTCTTTGGAATAAAATCCTATTGATGGGGTTATTCGACGCAAATACCCCCATGGAAAATATCAAACATAATATTCAATTGATAATGGATGAAACTTCATACAAAACCCTAACTATAAAGCCCCTGGAAGATCAAAATTGGACGCGGGCATGGATGGATCAATTTCACCCTATGCGTTTTGGAAAAAACCTTTGGATCTGCCCCAGTTTTAGCGAAATTCCAGATCCAACAGCAAATAATATACAGTTAGATCCCGGCATGGCCTTTGGAACAGGAACTCATCCCACGACCCGATTATGTTTAGAATGGCTAGATGCCAACCCTCCTATTGGAAATTACGTGCTAGATTATGGTTGCGGCTCTGGTATATTAGGTATTGCGGCATTAAAACTAGGCGCCTCGTTTGTATATGCCGTGGATAATGATCCCCAGGCTCTAGAGAGCACTTTGCAAAATGCGAAACAGAATAACTATTATGAGAATCGTCAAATCTCTGCAATCACCCCAGACTCTCTAAATTCCTCAACTTCCATAACTCCTTCTTTATTCCCTGAAAAAATTGATCTACTACTCGCCAATATTTTAGCCAATCCTTTGATAGAACTCGCTCCCAGTTTTGCAGATTTTGTCCGCCCAAATGGGATACTGGTTTTATCTGGAATATTAGAAAATCAACTCCCGTTGATATTGGATGCATATCAATCAAATTTTAATCATCTCGAAACGGTTATGCTGGATGAATGGGTTAGAGTGAGCTTTACTAGAAAATAAATCCCTGGCTGCTTCTGAATTCCCGTATTCGCGCAGTAGTCAACAGGGCCTGCACAGAGACCGGCCCCTACGAAAAAACACGAAAAATTCTGGAATTTTTGATTTTACAACCAGCTGTCATCCTGAGCGTTTTTGATTTTTAATAACCTACTCAAGATCTCATACTTGTCGTTTAATAACAACATCTTTATGTGGCAGGCTAAGGATCTCTTGACTCATTCGTGTCCTACCGGTGATGTAGTTTGACATGCATGCCAAAGCTTTAATTCAATTTTGAATATCTTTTAATCCCAACAAGACTTAATGCCATCAACATGATAGGTTATAATCCTACATTCAAAAAACCATGCCATATACTTAAAAATACTGTCGGGGTTCAGAAACATGTGATACTTATATGAGTAGCTAAACCCATATTCTATTAGCTT
>JBEICO010000084.1:0-6627 GCA_040383965.1 Francisellaceae bacterium | reverse complement strand
GTGTCAGCATTTTGAACCTCCGTACCTAAAGAAAAACTGCGGCCTTATCAAGAGAAAACTCTTGATAAGGCCCGAAAAAATGAATTGTATCAGCATTTTTCCAATAAAAAATAATTATATTTAATAGACTATTCTATAAATTGCAGCAGTTATTAAAACGTTATAGATTGAGCAAAGTGTCATCCCTTAAAATATACTTTCAAATTAAGCAAAACCACATGAATACAGATAAGGTAAATAATTATTTCCTAATTACAGTAGTCTCAGATTCTGATGCGCCAAGATATATTGTAAAAGCCTCTAACGAAGAAGAAGCCAGATCAAATCTCGTAGCCTTATAAAATACCTTAAGAATAAGTAACAATGAAAATGGCACTGTTATCCAATTGGACACTTTTTTCATTTTCCAGAGAATTCAAGTTGCATTTTGTTAGACCAAAGTGAACTAACGCTTCCAAATGCTGGAATTATTTTGCTAAATGAGGGGGGAATTCGGAGATCATTTAAACATTTTATGAAAACATATGATAGAAGAGAAACATCTCTAAACCGATCGACTATTTTACATTTCAATGTCAGAACATTCAAATTACAAAAAAACTAACGCACTAATGAAAGCTCTATCTACTTCTAATTCCCCTCATCCGCCCTACGGGCACCCTCTCCCCCAAGGGGGAGAGGGAACTTGAAGTGAAACTCTCTCAACAAATTAGGGAGTTATTTAAAATGGAATGTCGTCGTCAAAGTCTTCATCTGCCATGGCAGGTGCTGGGACTTTTGCATTTGCGGGACGTTGTGCACTACCTGATTGCGGTGCAGACATTTCTTGTGGTGCATCACCTGCTTGATCATAAGGAGCACTACCACCGCCTTTAGAATCCATTAACTGCATACTGGCTGCAATAATTTCCGTGGTATAACGCTCGTTACCGCTTTGATCTTGCCATTTATTGGTTCTTAGCGTTCCTTCTACAAAGACTTTAGAGCCTTTACGTAAATACTGCGCTGCAATTTCACCCAGCCTGTTAAATAATACAATTCGATGCCATTCGGTACGCTCTTGTTTTTCTCCCGATTGCTTATCTTTCCAAACTTCGCTGGTAGCCACTCGAATATTGGTGACTGCAGCCCCGCTTGGCATATACCGCACTTCCGGATCAGCGCCCAAATTTCCCATAATCATGACCTTATTTAAACCTCTTGCCATGTTAAACCTCTCTTAAAATTGACCGTAAAATCCAAGCAATCCATACGACTGCCATTAAAATACATAATACTAACACTGCCACCATACCATAATTTGCATCTAGCCAACCACCCGCTAAACCACCGATAAAAAGACCTAGAAACTGTGCTGAGGAATAGATCCCAAGTGCTGTCCCCTTCCAACCCGAAGGCGCTAATTTTGAAACCAATGCAGGTAAACTGGCTTCTAAAGTATTAAACGCTGTAAAAAAGCCCCATAAACACAGTCCAAGACCCCAGCTATTGTCAAAAAAATATAAAATTCCAAGTTCTGAACCTAATAATATTAAGGCAACCGCAATTAGGGCAGATTTAGCCTTATTTTTGTTTTCCAGGAGCAGCAAGCAAGGAACCGTTGCCACTAAAGAGCCTAAAAATACCGGGAGGTAGAACTGCCACATTTGGCCATCCGAATACCCAAAGCCTTGAAGTGCTAATGGAATTTTTAAAAACAAAGAGATCAAACTGGCATGTAACACCAAAACCCCAAAATTTAGCATACTTAATTCTGGATGAATAAACACTTTGGGGATGAGACGTAACGTTGGAATGGTCTCGTTATTAGGGGCACGCATTTTAGGCGTTGGAACAAAGAAAACTAACATAATTATCGCAAGAAGAGAGAGGATAGCAGTGATCCCGAAAATGCCGCGAACTCCACCAAATTCTTGCAAAAATGGTCCTAAAATCATCGATAAAGCAAAAGAAACTCCAATAGTGATCCCTATTATAGCCATGGCACGACCCCGAACCTCTTCACGCGTGAGATCGGAGACTAATGCCATAATCACACATCCCACAGCACTTGCTCCTTGTAAACTTCTCCCTAAGATCACCCCATATATGGATGTTGAACTCGCTGCCACTAAACTCCCTAATATAAATAAACAGAGCCCAATAATGATGATGGGTTTACGCCCAAAATAATCGGAGGCAAAACCAAAGGGGATCTGCAATAGGGCTTGAGTTAAGCCATAAATTCCGAGAGCAATTCCAATCAAGGTAGGTGTAACGTTATCTAGCTGCTCGGCATAGATTGAGAATACGGGCAAAATCATAAATAATCCCAGCATCCGCAACGCAAATATGCCGGCTAACGCCGCCACAGTTCTTCTTTCCACGGGAGTTATTGATGCTACATTCATGTTTTTGTGTAAATACCTTCACAGAGACAGTTATTTATCGTATAGTATCAAGTTCCAATCACCAGTAAAACTTAAAAGTTTATGCGATCATGCACACAATTTCTATTCGCGGCGCTAGGACTCACAATCTAAAAAATATTGATTTAGATCTCCCACGAGATCAATTGATTGTCATCACAGGACTCTCCGGCTCCGGTAAATCCTCCTTAGCTTTTGATACATTGTATGCAGAAGGTCAAAGACGCTACGTTGAATCTCTCTCTGCATACGCCAGGCAATTTCTGTCCTTGATGGAAAAACCCGATGTGGATCATATTGAAGGATTATCCCCCGCAATTTCTATAGAGCAAAATTCAACTTCCCATAATCCGCGATCAACTGTGGGCACCATTACAGAAATTTATGATTATTTGCGCTTGCTTTTTGCCCGGGTCGGAATTCCCCATTGCCCAACACACCATACACCACTTGCAGCACAAACCATTAGCCAAATGGTCGACAATATTCTAACCCTACCCATAGATTCTAAAATCATGTTGCTTGCACCCGTGGTTAAAGATCGCAAAGGCGAACATATCCAACAACTCGAAGAACTTAGAAGTCAAGGGTTTGTACGTGCCCGAATTGACGGCATTCTCGTCGAACTCGAAGATGCTCCAAAATTGGATTTACGTCGCAAACACACGATTGAAGTCGTGGTGGATCGACTTAAGGTCAAAGCAGATAGCCAAAGTAGACTCGCAGATTCCTTAGAAACCGCGGTTAAGCTTTCAAATGGTCTAATCAGCATTCATGTGTTAGATGAAGACAATAAAATTCTGAAAGAATTAATTTTTTCTTCTAAATTTGCTTGCTCCAGTTGCGGTTATAGTCTTGTAGAACTAGAACCACGTCTTTTCTCATTTAATAATCCATCAGGTGCCTGTCCAACTTGTGATGGCTTAGGCGTTAAGCAATTTATGGATCCTAACAAAGTAGTAGTTAATGATACTTTGAGTCTTGCAGGCGGCGCCATTCGAAATTGGGATCGCAATCATTTCTATTACTTTAGCATGCTTTCTTCTTTAGCCAAGCATTATAAATTTGATTTAGAAACCCCTTTCAAAAAACTCACCAAAAAAATTCAAACTCTGCTGCTCTATGGCAATGATGACATGGAAATTCAATTCCGTTATGTACAGGAAAACGGTCAAGTTGTCACGAGAAAACATGCTTTTGAAGGCATTATTCCTAATATGGAGAGGCGCTATCACGAAACTGACTCTAGTTATATCCAACATGAATTGGCAAAGTTTCTCACAACCCAATCTTGTTTAGATTGCAAGGGGACTCGCTTAAAAGAAACAGCTAGAAATGTTTTGGTAGGATCTCATAACTTACCCCAGCTTACCGCTTTTTCTATTACCCAGGCGCTCAACTTTTTTAATACTTTAAAATTACCGGGGGCTAGGGGTCAAATAGCCGATAAAATTCTTAAAGAAATCATTAGCCGTCTCGAATTTTTAGTGAATGTTGGACTAGAATATCTTTCCCTAAATCGCAGTGCAGATACGTTATCAGGAGGAGAAACTCAACGCATTCGGCTTGCGAGTCAAATTGGTGCAGGGCTTGTTGGAGTCATGTATGTTTTAGATGAACCTTCGATTGGGTTACATCAACGCGATAATGCACGCTTACTAAAAACGCTAAATCATCTTCGGGATCTTGGTAACACCGTGATCGTAGTCGAACACGACGAAGAAGCTATCTTAAGTGCTGATTATGTAGTCGATATTGGACCCGGAGCAGGTGTTCATGGGGGTAAAATTGTTGCCGAAGGCACTCCCAAAGCCATCATGAAATGTTCTGCTTCTTTAACAGGGCAATATTTGTCGAAAAAGAAATCTATTCCCATTCCTAAAAAACGTAAACCCTTTGATCAAAATTTGACCATTGAACTAAAAGGCGTAACTGGAAATAATTTAAAGAATATTGATGCGGTTTTTCCAATTGGGCTAATGACTTGTGTAACAGGGGTTTCAGGCTCTGGAAAATCAACGCTGATTAATGACACACTTTATCCGATTGCTGCCAGGGAATTAAATGGCGCAGAGCAAATTGTCCCCAAAGCCTATACCCATGTGAGTGGATTACAACATTTAGATAAAGTGATTGATATTGATCAAAGCCCAATTGGTCGCACCCCGCGTTCCAATGCAGCTACTTATACGGGGCTTTTTACCGAGATCCGCGATCTCTTTTCAAATACCCAAGAGGCCCGTAGCCGAGGGTATAAACCGGGTCGCTTTAGTTTTAATGTCAAAGGAGGCCGTTGTGAAGCCTGCCAAGGCGATGGCTTGATCAAAGTTGAAATGCATTTTTTACCAGATGTATATGTGCCTTGTGATGTTTGTCATGGAAAACGATATAATCGTGAAACCCTTGAAGTTCTGTATAAAGCCAAAAATATCCATGAAGTATTAGAAATGACGGTTGAAGACGCCCTACACTTTTTTAAGGCTGTCCCTACCATTGCAAAGAAATTAGAAACATTAATTGACGTGGGCTTAGCCTATATTAAAATTGGTCAAAGTGCGACAACGTTATCCGGAGGCGAAGCACAACGGATCAAACTTTCGAAAGAGCTCTCTAAACGAGACACGGGAAATACCCTATATATTTTAGATGAACCGACTACAGGACTACATTTTCATGATGTTAAGCACTTATTAGAAGTATTAAATAGACTTTCCGATCGCGGCAATACCATTATTATTATTGAACATAATTTGGATGTGATTAAAACCGCCGATTGGATCATTGATTTAGGCCCTGAGGGCGGCGATGGTGGCGGAGAAATCATCGCATCTGGAACACCAGAGACCGTTTCTAAAGTTAAAAAATCTTACACCGGCCAATTTCTAAAACCTCTTTTATTATAATCCAAATGGATCCGGCTTATCCCTAGTAGAGGGTATACCAAAAGCTTTTGATTTTTTCCCTTCTGGTTTCTCTTCACCCCCACCACTACTATCACCCGCAAGGATATTACCTATTTTCATTGCCACAGGTACAGCTCCTACAGCCAATGACGCTGGATCACCTCCATGCATTGCATGTGAAATTTCTACAGCATCTTTCATGCCTTCTATGCCTTCACCCTTGATAGATACTTTCATTGCATTTTTTTCAGCTTCTTTATTAAGTCTTTTTTCTTCCTTTAACTCTCTTTGTAGTTTTTCAAGAAACTTTCGTGCCAACTTTTTCTTATCTGGGCCCTTAAACTTATAAGCAAATGGGGAGGGTTTGTTTTTATTATCCTCTCTGCCACCACCCATAAGCATAGGTATACAAGTGGCATTCAATTTTAATTTGCTCACTTCATTAAAAGCGTTACTCATTTTCTGCATATTTGCTTTATCAAGAACAGTAGGAACAATAGGTAACAGCTTAATTTTGTTTTTACCCTTAGCTTGATTGTCTAAATTTTGTTGTTGCTGCTGTTGGAGCCGTTGATTTTGTTCATCTTGTTGCAGCTGAATTGAAATCATCAAAAAATCAGGGCTGGTGGGTGGAGTTAAACCCATACTGGTCCCAGGCGTAGAACCTCCTCCGGTATTGTTCTGAGCTTGGGGATTATTATTTTCCTTGGTATTTTCTGGCTCTGGTACCATAAGCAACCTCCACAAAATTGAGATTCCACCCTTCTCCCCAATTACTTTTAAGAAGAAGGATGGAAATAAAATTTACCAAACGTCACTTGCGCCAGGAACCGCATCACTCCAATCAGAGTAATTATCATAGCAACCTGATAGTTTAACCTCATCTTCAGCATAGCACGCCCACTTTATTGAACCATCAGACTGCATTTCACCACCCATAATTACCCATTGATTTCCATCGCTACTATCTACATGTGTCTCAAAAACTATTCCAACATTATCGGCATTACAATAATCGATATTTTGAGCACTACATAAATTATCTGAAGTGCTATCATATGCATCAAAACTTGAACTGCCTGTGGTTTCTACCCACTCCGTCGCTGCTGTTTTCAAATAGTCAAACTTTGAAAGCACTTCACCAAAACGTGCCTTAGTAACATATTGTTGATAGCTGGGAACTGCAATTGCAGCCAATATTCCTATAATCGCAATTACTATCATCAACTCTATCAAAGAAAAACCTTTCGACTTTGTGTAAATACTCATAACACCCTGATCTTCCCCCGAAAAAACGGACATATTGCTAAGCAACT
>JBEICO010000083.1:0-6754 GCA_040383965.1 Francisellaceae bacterium | reverse complement strand
GAAATTCAGTATTTAAAAATGTTGTTTAAGAATGATAAACGCGCTGCTATTCACCATCAAGATGGATATCTTGCTTTAAAAGCCTTTGTGCCACCCAAAGAGGGTAGGGGACTGATACTAATAGATCCTGCTTTTGAACAACAAAATGAATGGGAACAATTAATTAAAGCCTTGAAAATAGCCAAATTAAAATTTCCAAATGGGATCTATGCCATATGGTACCCGCTAAAAGATCCTAGAGCAGTTCAAAAATTCTTCAGCAAAATAACTGCTCTAAATTTTTCTTCTGTTTTAAATATTGAGCTCAGCGTATATCCCACGGAAGGCACTTTAACCTTGCGAGGATCCGGAATGTTAATTTTAAATCCTCCCTGGAAAATACAAGAAGAAATGCAAGAACTATTGCCATGGCTCTGGAAAACATTATCTATAAATAAAGCAGGAGGGTATAGTGTTAAAGCACTATCTTAAAAATCCTTGTTGCCGCCAGGCTTCATAAACAACAATGGCAACCGAATTGGCCAGATTTAAACTTCGAGCATAAGGTTGCATTGGGATCAAAAGTTTTTGCTCCTCTGGATATTTTTGTAATATTTCCGTTGGTACCCCTCGAGTTTCAGGCCCAAATATCAGATAATCGCCAGGCTGAAAGGATGCCTCTGTATATCGTGTTTTCGCCTTTGTGGTACAAAAATACAATTTAGCGGCTGGAGAATGCTCAGTACATTTTACTGTGAATTCTTCAAAATTTTGATAAAGCTGAGGTTCAACTCTCATTTCATAATCTAAATTTGCCCGCTTAAGATTTTTATCTGATAAACTGAATCCTAAAGGCTGGATAAGGTGTAGATTAAAACCTGTATTCGTACAAAGACGCATGATATTACCCGTATTAGGGGGGATTTCAGGTTGATACAAGACAATATTAAACATGCACTAGATCCTTATAGGTAGGTCATTAAGACATTTTATTAAATTGAATCTATTATATTACTATTAGCTAAATTTGGCTGCAAAAAGGAGATTTTAATGGATAAACATCAACACAAGGCTGAATCTAAGGTGGCTTGCCACACTGAAAAACCCAAAGGCCAGGAATGTGGCTCGTGTGGAAATTGTCATACTTGTACCAGGATTTACCCATTACCCTTGGCCTTAGCAGCGGGTGTCATTTGTGGATTAGGAGCTTTATCCTTAGGGTGGTCTGCAGCTTTAGGAGACTGGGGAGTAGCGATGGTTAAGGCAATGGGATCTGTATATCATGGTTATACGCCAACCCTAAAAGGGGGGATGTGGGGTGGATTATGGGGGTTTATGGATGGCTTTGTCAGCGGATTACTGCTTGCTTATTTATATAACTTTTTCTTGTGTTGTTGCAAATGGGCAAAATGTTGCAGCAAAGAAAAATGTAAAAAAACTTAAGTTTGTGTTGTGAACAAAACTCCAGACAGTTATGGTTTTATTTATGGATCAGATGGCCAAAAAAGCATTGCTGTCGTTGATCAATTTTTTAATCCAAATACCCAAGCTTTTCTTTTAAAATCTGGACTTAAACCTGGAATGAAGGTTTTAGAAATTGGCTGCGGTAGCGGGAGTATGAGTTGTTGGTTGGCAGAGCAAGTCGGAAATGAAGGAATTGTTATCGCGATTGATAATCATGAACACGCTTTGATGGCTACTAAAGCAAAAGTAGACTCAAAAAAACTGACTAATCTTAAACTTCACCTCATTTCTGCTTATGATATTGAAACGCTCAACGAGCATTTTGACTTGGTGTATTGTCGGTTTGTGTTACATCACTTATACCATCCCACACAAGTCATTCAAAAAGTGTTTAACCTCTTAAAACCGAAAGGGATCTTTGTCGCGGAAGAAGGTATTACCAGTTCAGCTTTTACTTATCCATCTTCAGAAGCCTGGGGAGAACAACGCTGGCATAATCGTCACTCTATGGAAGATCTAGAAGGACATGAGCGAGATCCCAATTTTGGCATGAAGCTTTTTTTTAAGATGGCTGAAAGTGGATTTCAAAATACCGATACAACACTCTTTCAGCCAGTACTTTCTCATAAGAAAGACAAACAGTTACTCTTGACTGAAATGCTTCAAAATCGTGATTTATATATCCAATCCGGTGGAAAGTTGGCCGATTGGCAATATAAGTTTCATGAACTCGAAAAAATGGTGATAGATAACCATCAGTCGATTGCTTTTTATCAAAGTTGCCAAGTTTCAGGGATCAAATTCATTACCACTTAAGACCAGATAAAATCCAAGTAGGTTGAACATTTTCCGCTTGAAATATTTTGGAAAGAAAAGTGAGATCGGAAACATTCGGTTGAGTATTTCTTGAAAGCAAAGTACTTATATTTCCGGTTAATACCAATGCCGAATCAATGCCTGCAGTTTTAGCTCCTACTATATCCGTCTCTAACGTATCCCCAATCATTAAAATTCGTTTTTTATCGACAATGTTTTTGTTTTTTAATCGCGCAAAAATACTTTGATATGCGGTAATATAAGGTTTTCCAAAATATTGAACAAACCCACCTAGATTTGTATACTTTTCTGCAAAAATCCCGGAGCAATACCGTAGCCCATTGCCATTTATAATTTCTTTATCTGGATTCGCACAAATGGCTGGAAGCTTAAGATTATAGGCTTCTTGTAACAAAGTATCATATTGATCCAGATCTTCACCCGCATCAAGATACGCTGTTATTAATAACAAAGAGGCCTCACTCAAATGATTAGTGAGAGATACATTTAATCCAGCCAATATATCTTGATTTCTTTCAGCCCCCAAATGGTATATTGGCGTGGTAAATTTCTCTAAAGTCTCTCTTGTTATATCACCTGAAGTTAACATCATTTCAGGTTTCACGGATATCCCAAAACTTAATAATTTATCCATAATAATATTTGAGGGTCTAGGGGCATTCGAAAGAAAAACAATAGCTTTTTGATACATGAGAAGTTCATTCAAGCATTCAACCACACCTGAATAGGGTTCAACTCCATTATGAACCACACCCCAAAGATCAATAATATAGGCATCATATAATTCTTGTAATTCTCGAACAGTGTTTTCTTGTAACATAAAGGGATCCCTTATAACATACTTGATGCAAGCGCTGGATACGTAAAGCCTATAATATGAATGCTATTTAATAAAAAATGGGTCAAAATGCTGGCTTCAATGCGTGTGGTTTTGTAATAAACCCACCCATATAAAATACCTGCTATTGCAGCCAAACATTGATATTTTATACCACCCGTGTGCACTGCTCCAAATGCTAAAGACGCCATTAAGATCGCCAAACCATGTCCACCGTTAATTTTCTTAAAGACTTGTGATAACCCTTGTTGTAAAAATCTTCTGAAAAGAACTTCTTCAGCGATGGTTGATAGTATTAAATTCTCAAAAGCCCAAATGAGAAAAAACGTATTCCACTTCGGTTCGAACTTAACATACCCTACACTTAACGCAATGCCAATGATAATTAAAGTACCCAGGCATGCCATTGGAAATGTTTGAACACCCATTTTTACCCAGTCATGCTTTGTTTTTAACAAAGGCAAAGTACCAAATCCAAGAATAAACAAACCAATAATGGGTTTATCAAAATTTAAATAAATTGAACAGGGCAGTGCGTCAGCGCTTAATATTAACCCTTTAGCAATTAACCAATTAGAAAACCCTGGAATTTTATGAAACCATAGCAAGATACTTAAAGTAAAAACAAAGATCCCACACACATTTCTAATGGCAAAATTTCTGGCATGAAAGGTAAAAAAGCATAGCCCTCCATAAAGCATGATAAACAACAGTGCGGGCCATTGTAGCCTGGAACATAGAGTTCCCAATAGCAGGGCAACCACAAATAGATTACCCCAAATTAGAAACGATCGTTTGATCCAAAGTGATACTAACGCAAGCGCCAAAACTCCGTAAGTCATTAAATATAAGGGGTTTTCAAATAAGGTGCTGTAATTAAATGTCATTGTTTCTCCCTAGAAGCAAGAGCTGCTCGCAATCGATTTTATGATGAAATACGCTTTGCAATCAAATAATGAACCTAAGTCCCTAATGCTTATTTAGAAATCAAACCTACATTGGTTTTTTTATTGTATAAACTAAGAGTAGAATGCTAAACTTCAACCTTTTCCACCCCCGCTTAATATGACTATGAAAATCTTTAGAACAAAAGTTGCCATGCAATCTTCAGAACAGGGTGAACTGAGTCGCTGTTTATCTGCTTTTGATCTTACCCTGTTAGGTATTGGAGCGATTATTGGTGCAGGGATCTTCGTGTTAACGGGTATTGCTGCTGCAACAAAGGCAGGCCCAGCCATTATTTTATCTTATGCCGTTGCAGGAGTTGCTTGTTCATTTGCAGCACTTTCTTATGCAGAACTTTCAACCAGTATAAAAGGGGCAGGGAGTGCCTATAGTTATGCCTATGCGGGATTAGGAGAAATTATCGCCTGGATCATAGGTTGGGATTTAATACTTGAATATGGGATTGGCGCTTGTGCCATCGCTATTGGATGGTCAGGATATTTTAACGATGCTTTGGTCTCGATGGGATATTCTTTACCAATAGACTGGATCAAAAATCCCAGTGAAGGCGGCATAATAAATTTGCCTGCCATGGGTATTATTTGGATTCTAACCGCAATTTTAATGATTGGGATCAGTCAAAGTGCTCGATTTAATAGTCTAATCGTCTTTATTAAGATAAGTGTCATTGCGGTTTTTGTAGGCGCTGCAATCGTGGATGTTCGACCCGCAAATTGGCATCCTTTTATGCCTTTTGGTTGGAAAGGAGTGATAGAAGGTGCTGCACTTGTGTTCTTTGCTTTTATCGGTTTTGATGCGGTGACAACAGCTGCAGAAGAGGCAAAAAATCCCCAGAAAGATTTGTCCATTGGAATTATCGGATCTCTTGCAATATGTACCCTCATTTACATTCTCGTATCTGGATTGCTAACCGGAATAGTCTCTTATACAACACTAAATACCCAATCTCCCGTAGCTGAAGCTATTTTACATTTAGGCCATAAGCTCACCGCAGATTTTATTGCATTAGGCGCAATTGCGGGTTTGACTTCCGGCATCTTAATTTTTATTTACGCCTTATCTCGAATTATTTATACCATGTCAAAAGATGGCCTACTTCCAAAAAGCTTCTCAAAGGTTCATGTTACCTCAAAAACACCTGTTTGGATCCTTCTATCTAGCGGATTAATATTGTCCATCATTGCTGGACTTTTTCCAATGCAAGAAATTGCTGAGCTTGTGAATATTGGAACATTAGCGGCTTTTGTCATTGTTTGTATTTGTGTTATCTTTTTACGCTATTCCCAACCCGAACTCCCCAGATCTTTTAAAACCCCATTTTGCCCGACTGTTCCAATCTTAGGGATCCTTTCCTGTGGGTATTTAATGGTAAGCCTACCTTGGATCACGTGGGTCAGGTTTATTGTTTGGATGCTCCTAGGGCTTCTCGTCTATGTTTTTTATGGCTATTCCCACAGTCAAATATCGAAAACCAGTCTAAAATAAAGATAAGAGTTAATTTTCCAACAATATATTTGACCTTATCACATACTTACTATGGAAAAAAAAACATTAGGACACCGAATAATCAAGGGACTAAGCCGTTGGTTATTGAAAGAAGCCCCCCCTAAAAGGGGATACCTATGTGATTTTCCTCAAATTTGTACAAAAATATATCCTGGCGATGTTTTGTTGATAGAAGGACGAAGTCGTGTTAGCTATATGGTCAAATCTATTACTCAAAGTCCTTGGTCCCATGCTATTTTGTATATTGGCAGGCTCCAGGATATTAATGATATTCACCTTCAAAATACTATCAGTCAATGGTGCCCAAGTAGCCCATCATCACAACTCATAATAGAAAGCGAATTAGGCTACGGTACAATCGTATCTGAGCTTTCAAAATATCAATATGACCACATTCGCATTTTAAGACCACAAGGGTTATCAGTGGATGATACCCAAAAAATTATTGCTTATGCGACGAGTCGCCTAGGGGCAAACTACAGTCTTAGAAATGTTATTGATCTCGCCCGATTAATGGTTCCTTGGAGTATTGCTCCTAGAAAACTAGGTTCTTACATTTTTGAACACAGTGATTCACAACCTTTAGAAGATATCTGCTCTTCAATGATTGCAGAAGCATTTCAATCTATTCAATTTCCAATCTTGCCATTGGTAACAATGAACAGTGAAAAACATATTGAACTTATTGAACGAAATCCCAAACTTTTTACACCCAGCGATTTTGATTTTTCACCTTATTTTTCTGTTATTAAATATCCAATATTTCCAGTTGATGAAAAAGCATATTATCATCATCTACCTTGGAAGAAAAAAATGATGAGCAATGATACGAAGATAATGTCCATATCACCTCAAAAAGACTAAAGTCAATCGGCTGGATTTTTCCGATATAAATTGACTGTGTCCTACCGGTGATGTAGTTTGACATGCATGCCAAAGCTTTAATTCAATTTTGAATATCTTTTAAGCCCAACAAGACTTAATGCCATCAACATGATAGGTTATAATCCTACATTCCAAAAACTGACCTTCCCCCGACTTTTCGGACACCTTGCTAAGATAGTAAAATCTATCAGAGAGGTGTTATATGAATCACAAGAAATCAATTGTTACTAAAAAACGTCAGAAATATAGCTCACAGTTTAGAGAACAGGCAGTTGCAAG
>JBEICO010000082.1:0-6770 GCA_040383965.1 Francisellaceae bacterium | reverse complement strand
GCATTAAGTCCATTTTCAGAAAAATGAATTTTACCTTCTATCTGATTTAAAACATCATTCAACTTTGGAACCATTATAGACGCTTGCTTTGTTTTAAGATCTCCATTCACCTTCACTGCTTGCTTCGAAGAGAGGGGAATAGATAAGTTGAGATTTAAATCCATGTGTCCTGCAGGATTTAAAAGAACTAACGATTCAGCAACCGATTGCTTCAAAGGACTTTGTTGCAAAAATAGCAGCCCATTTTCTAATGTGCCCTTAACTGCGCCTTCTATTGCAATGACTGGCGTACTATCTACTTTCTCCCAGTTAACCATGATGCTTGCTTTTTCAATTTTTGAGTCCAATATTTTACCCGTATTTAAGGTAATATTGGCATGATGGTTATCTACTTCTAGGATCCCCGCCGCCTGATGGATCATTACCCACTCGGGCGAGTAACGCATATCAACTTCTTTAAAATGGATTATGCTCTGCCATTCTGGTTTTTCTAATGAGCCTTCTACCTTTATCTCTGCTGTGGTCAGAGCTCCTTTTAATGTGGTATTTGCAAGCCATACCAACCAAGAAGGATCTGTTGCTGTAGGCTTATAATAATCAAACACAGTAGCTAAAGGAATATCCGTTAAATGTCCCCGACAATTCAACTTCCAAAGATTTTTTTGAGATAACTGAAATTTACAATGTGAAATGTCTTCATCATCGCCAATGCCAATTTGAACCTCTTTTGATTTATCAAATGCGGAAATTCTAAAAGCAGACTCCGGCAAAAAATGATTGCCCTCTATCTGAAACCGCTGTGTTCCCTCAAAGATCCAATCTGCTGCATCGGTTTTATCCGAATAAAATTCACCATCCAAGATTTGTTTAACGATCAGATTTTTTCCGTGCCAATCAATTTCAGAGCTTTCAAAAATGAGGGATTTTTGTTTGGTTAATAAATTTATAAATTGAGTATATTCAATTAAAGTCGGGATAGATTCACCCTTAAGCCCTAAAATAGACAAGCCCTCTTTCTCATCTAACCCAATCACCATTTTAAATCCTTGAAAAATGATTTTTCGAAACACAGGATTTTCCCTAAAAAACAAAGTGCTTATTTCTGGGAACAATTGCAAATGATCAATCGCTATAAAACCAATGGGAACTGTGGGATCCTTTACCAATACATTATCTAAAGATATTCCCAAAGATAACCCAAACCAATTAGCTTCCAAATGCTCAAAATAAATCGGAAAACCTAATTCATTCTGAAGTTTTAAAGCAATTTCATCTTTTTTTAAATTGATTTCTCGTAGAGCATATTGCATGCTGAATATCAGAAATGCTATCGAGATAAAGAGTATCGCAAAAACAATATACACTCGACGCAATCGAAGTTTAACCAAAGGCTTTTCGCTCATATAATTTTAACAATCGATAAATCCAAGGCCAAAATAAAACACTAGAGAAGGTTGAAGCCCAATAAAGAAAAGTCCTAGGCGGTTGACCTAAAAGCCACTGTACCAACAATAACACCATATGACTTGCCCCAACCAACACCAATACTGTTAAGGCTTGTTGCCAAAATGGAAAAAGGCGCAAGCGATATCGTAACATTCGGGTAAAATAAGCCACCAATACCATCGATAGCGCATATTGTCCGATAAGCTCACCGTTCACAATATCCATAATCAATCCCACACTCCACCCCGTTACAATGCCAACAGATTGGGGTAAAGCCAAAATCCAATAAATAAGTACCAATGCCAGCCAATCGGGTTTTACCCATTGCCATTCTGCCGGTAATGGCATAATCATTAATGCCCATGCTATAAAAAAAGAAAAGCTGACGTAAAAATATTGTCGAATGTGCCTCACGGTAACTCTTCCGTTTTTTTCCATTGTACAAGTAATACTTGACGACTACGATCTAAATGCCCACTCGGAGTCACTCTCACCCTGGAAAAAGATTCACCGGGATCATGCTCTATCTGACTAATGATCCCAACAGGATAGCCTGGCGGGTATCGGCCATCTAATCCTGAGGTGACTAATGTGTCTCCCACTTCTAAATCAACTGTTTGCGAAATATGTTTTAGTTCTAAATATTGAACTGCTCCTGTTCCTCGTGCAATACCTCTTACTCCATTTCGAATATTTTCAACCGGGATCCCATAACTGGCATCGGTTAATAAAATTGCTCGACTCGCTAAAGGATGAACTTCTGTCACTTCACCTATAACACCTTCGGCATCAATCACAGGCTGCCCCACAACCACACCATTTAAGGAGCCCTTATTTAAAACAACTCTATGAACAAAAGGATCAGAATTGACTCGAATGATTTCAGCTACTGCTAATTTTTCATTATCCCTTGGGGTAGTGTCTAACAAAACGCGAAGACGAGCATTTTCAACCTCTAAAGTTTTAAATTTTTGCATACGAGCATTCAGCAAAACTTGGTTGTCTCGAAGTTCTTTATTTTCCTGAGTCAGATGACGATAAGATGTAACATTTTGTTGTAAAAGTGAAGTCAATCTAAATGGAGCATCTACAATTGTTTGGATGGGATAAACGATACACGATACGTAAAGTCGGAATCTATCCAATTGATGATAGCGATGATCCAAAACCATCAACAAGACAGACAATGCCACTAAACACCATGTCTTAAGGCCTTGTTGCGGTTCCCGAACGAATAAAAATTTGATAACACCCTCGCAATTATTCTACGGACAAAAAGTCCCCGCCATTTGCATCCATCAATTCTAAAGCTCTACCGCCGCCTCTCGCAACGCAGGTTAGAGGATCTGCGGCGATAATCACAGGTAAACCAGTTTCTTCCATCAATAACCGATCAATGTCGCGCAACAATGCACCACCACCGGTTAATACTAAGCCTCGTTCCGCAATGTCTGAAGCCAATTCAGGGGGTGCTTGTTCTAATGCCAAGCGAACCGCACCTATAATGCCTGAAAGAGGTTCTTGTAAGGCTTCCAAAATCTCATTACTGTTTAGGGTAAAGCTCCTTGGAACGCCTTCTGCTAGATTTCGACCTCGAACTTCAATTTCTCGGACTTCAGTACCCGGAAATGCTGTCCCAATTTCTTGTTTGATCCGTTCAGCCGTAGCCTCTCCTATTAAGGTTCCATAGTTACGACGGACATAATTGACAATACTTTCATCAAATCGATCCCCACCAATTCGCGCAGAGGCAGCATAAACCACACCACTTAAAGAAATGATGGCCACTTCAGTTGTGCCACCCCCAATATCAACCACCATCGAACCACTTGCTTGATCGACAGGTAACCCAGCACCAATCGCAGCGGCCATGGGTTCTTCAATGAGATAAACTTCTCTTGCGCCTGCTCCCAATGCAGATTCTCGAATTGCACGTCGCTCAACCTGTGTTGATCCACAGGGTACACACACAAGCACTCGTGGGCTTGGGCGTAAAAATTTATTTTTATGAACTTTATGGATAAAATGCTGTAACATTTTTTCAGTAATATGGAAATCTGCAATTACCCCATCTTTAAGGGGTCTAATAGCCATAATGTTGCCAGGCGTGCGTCCTAACATTCGTTTTGCTTCCAAGCCTACCGCAGCAATTGTTTTTTGCCCACCTGGACCACGTTCTTGGCGTATCGCAACCACGGAAGGCTCATCCAGAACTATACCTTGGTTAATTGCATAAATTAAGGTATTCGCCGTACCTAAATCTATAGATAAATCATTGGAAAATATGCCGCGCAACGCTTTAAACATTTTATTCATCCCATTTGGTAGCTCTTCTGTCTACTGTAACAACCAATAAGATTTTGGGCAAGGTAGAGTATATGTTAGAATTAATAAGATTTTACGTGTGGGAGGGTACACTGATGGCATTTGGACTAGATACTGCTAATAAGATTGCGCACTTAGCAAGGTTGGAAATTAATCATCCTCAAAATAATTGTGATATCCAAGAAGATTTAAATCGCATTATGGCAATGGTCGATCAAATTGTATCAGCTAACACAGATGGCATCGTGCCCATGGCGCATCCGCTCGATATGCATCAACCCCTTCGATCTGACACCGTCAGCGAACAAAACGAGCGTGATGTGTTACAGGCCCTTGCTCCAAAAACCGAAGCAGGACTTTACCTGGTTCCATTAGTTATTGAATAAACAGAACTTATGCATACTAAAACCATTAGCGAACTCATAAAACTGCTTGAAAAAAGGGATTTTTCTTCCCAAGAATTAACGACGCATTTTTTAAATAGGATCAAGCAGTCTAACGGGGCTTTAAACAGTTTTATTACCCTAACAGAAGAGCTGGCTCTAAAAGCAGCTTCAGAAGCAGATAAAAAGAGACAACAAAATCATAAAGCATTGCTACTTGGGATCCCCATTGCCCATAAAGACATTTTTTGTACAACAGGCATTAAAACAAGCTGTGGATCAAAAATGTTAGATAATTTTATTTCTCCCTATGATGCAACCTTAGTCACAAAACTAAAAGATGCTGGCACGGTTCTTTTAGGGAAAACCAATATGGACGAATTTGCGATGGGCTCAAGTAATGAAAATAGCTATTACGGCCCTGTTCAAAACCCTTGGGATCTCTCTAGAGTGCCCGGCGGATCTTCTGGTGGCTCAGCTGCCGCGGTTGCGGCTTGCCTAACACCTGGAGCAACCGGGACAGATACAGGAGGTTCTATTCGACAACCTGCTGCCTTATGTAATATTACTGGGATAAAGCCAACATACGGACGTGTTTCTCGTTATGGCATGATTGCTTTTGCTTCCAGCCTAGATCAAGCAGGCCCAATGGCTAAATCCGCTGAAGATTGTGCGCTTTTACTCCAAGCCATGGCGGGCAGTGATCCTAAAGATTCCACCAGCGTAGATAAGCCTGTACCCAATTACCTAGCTTCTTTGAGCATACCTTTAAAAGGACTTAAAGTAGGTTTGCCTAAAGAATTTTTTGGAGAAGGTTTAGACCCGCAAGTCGAAAAATGCGTTCAAGAAACGCTCAATATTCTAAAAGCAGAAGGCGCTACTTTGCATGAAATCGAATTACCAAATACAGGACTCGCCGTTCCAGCGTATTACATTATTGCCCCTGCAGAATGCTCTTCAAACCTTTCCAGATATGATGGGGTTCGTTTTGGATATCGTTGTGAAAATCCTAAAAATCTTGAAGATTTGTATAAACGTTCCCGTAGCGAAGGGTTTGGTGCAGAAGTTAAACGCCGAATTCTAACTGGAACGTATGTTTTATCTTCGGGCTACTTTGATGCTTATTATTTAAAGGCACAGCAAGTACGACGCTTAATCACCCACGATTTTATTGAGGCTTTCAAAAAAGTTGATGTTATCTTAGGCCCAACCACTCCAACCCCCGCATTTAAAACGGGTGAGAAAGCAAAAGATCCTGTTAGCATGTATTTATGTGATATTTATACCATCAGTGTGAATTTAGCAGGTTTACCCGCCCTCTCAATGCCAGGGGGATTTGTTCAAAATCTTCCGGTTGGGATCCAATTAATCGGCAATTATTTTGAAGAAGCTAAATTATTAAATATTGCACATCAGTATCAACAATTAACTGATTGGCATAAAAAAAATCCTCCGTTTGCTTTGGGGAGCCTGACATGAATCATTCTTGGGAAACGGTTATTGGCTTAGAAGTCCACGTGCAACTGCAAACCCGTTCAAAATTATTTTCTGGCTCTGCAACGCATTATGGCGCAGAACCTAATATTCAAGCCTCCATTATTGATCTCGGCTTTCCCGGCGTATTACCAGTATTAAATGAAACTGCTCTACATATGGCCATTAAATTTGGTTTGAGTATTGGTGCTACTATTGCACCCCGTTCCGTATTTGCTCGGAAAAATTACTTTTACCCCGATTTACCCAAAGGCTATCAAATTAGCCAGTTTGAATTACCAATTGTTAAAGGCGGTACACTTTCTTTTACAGAAGAAGACGGCTCAACTAAAACTATTCATATTACTCGTGCTCATTTAGAAGAAGATGCAGGAAAGTCTTTGCATGAGGATTTTCAAGGGCTCTCGGGTATAGATCTTAACCGAGCAGGTATACCGCTCCTTGAAATCGTTTCCGAGCCTGAACTGCGTTCTGCAAAAGAAGCGGTAGCATATCTTAAAACATTACATGCGCTCGTTCGATATCTTGAAATTTCAGACGGCAATATGCAAGAAGGCTCTTTTCGATGTGATGCCAATGTTTCGGTACGCCCCCGGGGGGAGACTCAATTCGGCACTCGAGCTGAAATTAAGAATGTGAATTCCTTTCGTTTTGTTGAAAAAGCAATCAATTATGAAGTTGAAAGACAAATTGCTATTCTTGAAAATCATGGAACGGTGATCCAAGAAACCCGATTATACGATTCTGATAAAGATCAAACCCGTTCAATGCGCACTAAAGAACAAGCCAATGATTATCGCTATTTTCCGGATCCGGATCTTTTACCGGTTTTAGTTGATGATCTTCTCATTGAGAAAATGCGTAAATCATTGCCAGAATTACCAAGAGAAAGATCTGATCGTTTCCAAAAGGATTATCAATTAAGCCCGTATGATGCTAATGTATTAACCAGTTCGCGAGAACTCGCAGATTTCTATGAACAAACGGTAATTGCATCTAACGCTAGCGAACCAAAATTATGTGCTAACTGGGTAATGGGCGAGCTTTTAGGGGCTCTTAACCAATCTAACCTGGACATCACCGAAAGCCCCATTACCCCCTTACAACTCGGAAAGTTGCTGC
>JBEICO010000081.1:0-6831 GCA_040383965.1 Francisellaceae bacterium | reverse complement strand
TCTTGAGCCCCTAAATCTAAACGTCCCACCTTAGGTTTATCAACTTCTTTTTTTGCACCAAGCACCCTAGACAGATCGCTTGCTATATTTTGAGTGTTTCCAGTAAGTGTAGATGTGCTTTGCAACTCAGATGCAAGAGGCACAACCTTAGCTTTTGGTGAAACGAGATTAAGTCCTCGCTGCAAATCTGTTTGCATTGCAACATATTCTACAAATTCTTTTCCTTTCTCTTTTTTTCCAATAAATTTTGTTAGTTCAGCCTTAAGCTCTTGCAACCCCGCTCTTGTTTTATCCAATGTCTCTATTTTATGTTTCCCTTGGATCTGAGCAGGTTCTATAGCGTTTATTTTATCTAAATTATCATTAACGATACCCAACAACTGTTCTAAACTCTTTAAATATGCTTTTAATTCATCTGTAATAATATTGGGTGCCGCTTCTTCATCAATACCCCAATCATCATCATATTCATCATCATCATCATCATCATCTTCTTCACCTGCGATCCCTTGTGTACGATTAACCATAGCACTTAACAGAGTATTTTGAATCTTTTTATCTTCTGATCCTGGTTTTTGCGCCCTTTCTTCGTCAACTTTATCTTGGTCTACATGCTTGAGCTCCTTGCCTACTCTAATTGCTTTCATCAGCTCACTTTCAGGAGCCACTACAGGAGCTATTTCTGTAGCATCTACTAAATCTACAGGTGGCGGTGGCAGCGCCGTTAAATCTACAGGCGGTGGTGGCAGCGCCGTTAAATCTACAGGCGGTGGTGGCAGCGGTAATAAAGAACCCATATCTGTATTATTTTGGACAAAGGTTGGTGGCGGTGGCAACTCAGATAAATTTGGGGGAGGACGCAATACAGACTCAGAATGATTTACTATATGGGTCATATTAACTTCATCATCCACAGCAACATGTGCAGATTCCAAACTCTTTTGTCTTTTAATCTCTGCATCTATTTCAGTCGTTAATGTCTTTATTCGTTCCCTAATATCAACAATGATACTAGCATCATTTTTGCTAATATCTGACTCTAAAACTTTTAGCCTTTCTTCAAAAGAGGCTTTTGAATTTTCAGTCGTAATACCAAGAACCCCTTCGTTTAGATTTGTTAAATTATCTCGACTTTGCTGAATACTCTTTAATAAATGAGCTATTAGAGAATCTCTTGGCAAGGGAGGTGGCGGAACTAGCGGTGGTGGTGGAAGTAGAGCAGCTGATGTCAATTTTCCCGGATCATCGGGCATGACTGTTGCAACTGCTGGCGCAGGTGAAGATGGAGCCACTTTTAATGCCTCAACTAACTCGGATTTCTTGTCTGCACTTTCTCCTGAAACAATACTGCGTTGTAATGCCAGTTGTTCAGGAGTTTGAGATTCTCTAAAGATCCCAACCACTTTTTGAATCATTTGGTTTGAATCTATTTCTTTGCCACCCCTAAACTCAAAACTAATTTTTTGCATGTCTGAGACGCTATCCATTTTTTTTAGTTTAATGTTCATTACCACCTTGCCACTTGCATCTTTCATTAAAATCTTATCTTTCTTTATCCATTCTTCTACCTCAAATGTATATTCAGTTCCTTTGTATCCCGCCACTAAACTCTTATTTAAGTCAGAAATTTTAAATTCGGATGAGATGTTTTTGATAGAAACCCCAGGATTTTTTTTAGAAGCTCCCATCTCAACTTGCTCATGCTTCTTAAAACTGGGGTGTGCTGCCCTAACCTTTACAACCTCTTGAGTTTCCTTTTTGCCCTTGGTTTCAAAGTTAACCTTAGCTGAGCCTTCCAATATTGGATCCGCTATAATGCCATCACATATATCAGCCACATGATTTAAAGAGGTTTGTGACGAAATTGCTGTTATTGCTCTTTTGTTATCGCTAACAAACTTAATTTCAACTTTACTTAAACTCGTATGTTTGTCTGCGAGTACTGAAACCCTAATCACTTCGCTATTATAGTATTCATCTAAAACTACATAACCATCTTTCTCCTTTACCAGCTTCAATCTTATTCCATCTTTCTCATAAATGATAGCCAAAGACCTATTAATATTGGTTTCAAGTTCCTTAACGTTATACTCTAGGGGAATATCCTTTATAGTGAAAACCGGATCTATATCTTTAATTAAAACCTTTAACGATAGAGCATTTTCACTTTTTCGCTTTGCCTCATTTACGGAATCTGCGTACGCTTTCATCTTAAGGTACAGAACATCAATACGCTGGGAAATCGGATCATTGGGCTCCTTAATTCGAGAATGATATTTTCTCAAACTTTCACAAAGCAGCACGTATCTTGGGATCATTTGTATCGGCATAATAAAAATATCCGAGGTATTTAGTTTGTAATTTTCCAACTTTTGCCTTCCTGCAAATTCCGAAATTAAGGGCATGTCTTTCTTTTTATCAAGAATTTCCAGAAGAACGTTATATCTGTTAACATATTCGATGTATTGGTTTCCATCAAACCCTTCAAGAGCGCTGAGCACAGCCGAACAATACATATCCAAATTGCCTTTATTTTCCCCTCCTTCAAATTCTTTTTTCGCCAATGCCATTTTGCCACTGACATCCTTTGCAATTGCCCCAATAGTTCTAAATTCAAGCATGATGCTATGCAACTCTTTTAGATCCGAGTCTTTTCCTTTTAACTTTTCTAGCTTTGAGATAAAATCATCTTGTTCAAAAAAATCCATTGCCCTACTATAAGTTTCTTCCGTTGACCCAATTTCACCCAAAATTCTTTTAACTGTACTAATATTTTCATTTCGTTTTTTATCTTCTTCAGACAAAGCAACAATTGGTTCATCAACTTTCACTGAGGCTGCAGTATCTTTCTCAGCGGCTACCACAGGAGTTGGAGTAATAACAGTTGCAACAGATGCAGTCGAAGCAATAGTTTGTTTATTCGCTTTATCTTTAGCAAGGATCTGAGCCATAATTTTAATATGATCATTGTTTTCAATAAAGGTTCCTCGCACTGTTCCTCTTGGATCTGAAATAGGTACCACTTCAGCATAACCATGCTTGCTTGCGTGTTTTTGGTTCGCCACACTATCATCTGCTAGAACAGTTTTTTTATCTTTATCAAACTGAATACCTTTACCACCCCGCTCAGCTTCTGCTTTAACAATGTGTTGTTTTTTACCATAGTTTTCCTTGAAAATTTCATTTCGCTTATCATTCTGTTTGTCCGCCGGCACAGCATTAACTTCCGCCAATTCTTCTTCAGTTAACTTTGGAAAACCACCAACAATTACAATGTTCTTTTCAATATATGAATTCACTTGTGTCTCAGCAGCTTTTTGGTCGCTCGACAATGTTTCTTTAAGAATTTCCCTTACAATTTCACGGAGGGTTTCATCTATGGCTGTGGGGTAAAGAGTGTACGACACAATGGATATTTTATCGCCATTTTCAATTGTTTGCTTAAAAAGATCGCATTGTTCTTCTTTATTTCTTCTACCTTCTGGCGTACTCAGCAAGCGTCTGGTATCACTTCTTATTTTTTCTTTTGCAGCTTCAGATATAACTATCGACTCACCCGTTTCATAATTTATTTCGGCTGGATTTAGTAAATTTTGCAGGCGAGTATGGAAATGTCCATTTACAATAGAATTGTCAAAATCAATGGCATAATAACGCGGCAAAAATGCTGAGGGTTTTGTTGGTCCAACAGTTTTTGGAGCAGATAACTCTTCTCCATTTACTTTTCTGCTTGATTTTTGAGTTAAATTTGGATTAGCATTTTCATTGTTTCCCACACCAACAGGCGAAACGGTTGGAGCTTTTTTGTCTCTGCCATTTTTACCTTTACCAAATACTGGCATAATTATTTCCCCTTAAATCATGTATATACGCATATATTCGAGCGTTTGCCCTATTGTTTCTTGAGTCCTACCCAATAAGACCAGGGTTTGTGAAGTTTGTTCTAATAAGTTTCAAAAGGTTTTAAAAAAAATTAATAGGAAATGCATTTAAATTTAATGGTTGGTGGTAGGTAGGGACTGGATTGCCACGCCCCTTCGGGGCTCGCAACGACGAACTCGTATATTTAAAATTCGTGGGGATACATTATTCTGAAAAAAAGACAGAGCTTATTTAATAGACAAAGCTTATGTAATAGACACGGCTTATGTAAAAATCAGAGCTTATGTAAAAAGCGATGGCTTATCTAGGTGTATAGTCACAGTCGCTTAGACTATATATACTATTTCACCTTACATGGCGCCTCGATTTGTACGCGCAACTCTCCGTTCTCAACTGTAACGCTTACCCTACCTCCACTTTCGGCTAAACTGCCAAATAGGATTTCGCTGGCAAGGGGTTTCTTAAGCTTATCTTTCACCAAACGGGACATGGGTCTTGCACCCATTTGTTTATCAAACCCATGCAGGGCTAACCAATCTCTTGCGGATTTATCCGCTTCTAACGTGACATGCTTCTCTTCTAAACGTGCTTGTAACTCGGTAATAAATTTTTCGACAATAAGCTCAATGGCAACATGGCTTAAACTCTTAAACTGAATAATGGAGTCTAAACGGTTGCGAAACTCTGGGGTGAATTTCTTTTTGATAATTCCTGCACCATCGGTTGAATGATCTTGCTCGGTAAACCCCATCGAGCTTCGATTCATATCCTCAGCTCCTGCATTCGTTGTCATGACCAATATCACATGCCGAAAATCTGTTTTACGGCCATTGCTATCAGTTAATATCCCATGATCCATTACTTGTAATAACAGGTTATAGACATCTGGATGGGCTTTTTCAATTTCATCTAATAATAAAACGCAATGAGGATGTTTATGCACCGCATCGGTTAATAATCCCCCTTGATCAAACCCCACATAACCTGGAGGCGCGCCTATTAATCGAGAAACCGTATGTGGTTCCATATATTCCGACATATCAAAGCGTAATAGCTCTATGCCCAATATTTGCGCTAATTGGCGAGTTACCTCGGTTTTACCTACGCCTGTAGGTCCTGCAAATAGAAAACATCCCACTGGCTTTTCAGGATCGGCTAAACCAGAACGACCCATCTTAATCGCATCCGATAAGGTAATAACAGCCTCATCTTGCCCAAAGATCACTAATTTTAGATCACGCTCTAGATTCCGTAAGGCGGTTTTATCCGAGGCTGAAACAGATTTCTGAGGCACTCGCGCCATTTTAGCGATAATACGCTCCACATCTGCCACCCCTATCATTTTTTTCTTTTTATTTTCTGGTAATAAGCGTTGAAAGGCACCCGCTTCGTCTACCACATCAATGGCTTTATCCGGTAAAAATCTATCTGAAATATATCGATTTGCCATTTCAGCCGCAGCTTTTAAGGCAGCAAAAGAATAACGAACATTGTGATGCTGCTCAAAACGCTCTTTTAACCCTTTTAAAATCCCAATCGTTTCTTCAACTGTTGGTTCTTTGACATCAATTTTCTGGAAACGTCTGGCTAATGCCCTATCCTTTTCAAAAATACCCCGATATTCTTGATATGTGGTCGATCCTACACATTTAAGATCGCCTGAGGCCAATAAGGGTTTAATAAGATTAGAGGCATCCATCACGCCCCCTGAAGCCGCCCCTGCACCGATGATGGTGTGGATCTCATCAATAAATAAAACTGCTCCCGATTCTCGCTTTAACTGCTGTAATAAAGCCTTAAAGCGCTTTTCGAAATCCCCTCGATATTTAGTACCTGCCAAGAGAGAACCTAAATCCAACGAATAAATAGTGCTGTTTTTAATGGCATCTGGAACCTTGCCTTCCACCACTAACTTAGCCAATCCTTCTACAATCGCTGTTTTGCCAACGCCTGCTTCACCCACAAATAAAGGATTATTTTTGCGGCGTCTGCATAAAATTTGAATGGTTCTTTGAATTTCATCATCTCTGCCCACCAATGGATCTATTTTACCCATTTTGGCTTGATTGTTTAAATTAATGGCAAAACTCTCTAGTGGACTTCTTCCATTGGTTTCTTGTGAAATATCATCTTCTTGTAGGTGAGAAATATTCGGTTCAATCGGTTCATCCATCTTATTAACCCCATGAGAAATATAATTGATGACATCTAATCGAGAAACATTTTCTTTCTTTAAAAAATACACCGCTTGACTTTCTTGCTCACTAAATATCGCGGCTAATACATTAGAACCCGTTACTTCATCTTTACCTGCCGATTGCACATGAAAAACAGCGCGTTGCAACACTCGCTGAAACCCTAAAGTAGGTTGTGTTTCTCGATGATAATCGGTGGAAGGGATCAAGGGTGTTGTTTCATCTACAAAGGCAATCAATTCAAGACGCAATTGATCAATATTTGCATTGCAGGCACGCAAAACGTCCATCGCGGCTGCATTATCAAGCAATGCTAACAATAAATGTTCTACCGTCATAAATTCATGGCGCTTATCTCTTGCTTCTTTAAAAGCAAGATTAAGAGTCATTTCCAACTCCTTACTCAACATTCGTCATCTCCTGTTACACTTTATATTATTAACTTCCAGTCTCTTCCATTTTGCATAATAATGGATGCTGGTTTCTTCTTGCATATTCGTTCACTTGTGCCACTTTTGTTTCTGCGATTTCCCGTGTATAAGATCCGCAAACAGCTTTACCGCCTTGATGAACCCGAAGCATAATGGCCGTGGCTATTTGCAGGTTCATGGAAAAATAACGTTCCAGAACCTCTACCACAAACTCCATGGGTGTATAATCGTCATTTAACAAATACACGGTATAAAGCGCGGGCACCCTCTTTTCTATTTTAGCCACAATCGGCTCTAGCACCATTTCAAAATGGTGGGTCGGG
>JBEICO010000080.1:0-6867 GCA_040383965.1 Francisellaceae bacterium | reverse complement strand
TTTTCAAGTGGTTTTTCAAGCGTTGTTACATCAAGTCTGAACTAGCGCAAGTTATGAAACTTTAGAGTTTATCATTGTCTGATATGAAACTTTAGATTTTATTATCGCCGCCTGTGAAGCTTTAGGTTCTAATTTAATCCTTTCCTCCTGGTAAATCAGGCTTTTTATTTTTTTCGCGGAATGTTTTATTTTCTTCTGCCCACTTAGCCTTTGTGTCGGCATTAAACTTAGCTTCTTTTACATTCTTGCCACTTCTCTTATTGCTAAAAGCACCCTCTGCGCCTTCCATGCGATTTGACCCCGCTAAATCATTTGCGGTTCTTTTCTTTTCATTCAACTGGGCGCCCTTATCGCTTAAGCTCTTGTTGGCAGCATCGCCGATGGCTTGGCCTTTAGCAGCGCCAGAGTCAAAACCTTCTTTAGCTTGTTTTGTCATATCGCTTGGATCGAAGTTTTCAGCAGGTCCACCCATCCAACGCATGACTTGATTCGGGAGCATATAAATCAATGAAAATGATTTAGTCACAATCGCCATAATCAGGGAAACATACATACCAAGAACCGCCAGCACACTGAAGATAGAGGGTGAAGTGGCTGTATTTAAGGCAGGAATAAAACCAAAGTTAATAAAGGCAATACCTGCTCTTAATAAAGTGGTAGCGATCACAAATCCAAAAATCATTAGCGTGGGTCTTAAAAAGAGATTGGCGAGAATTAGAAGCGCGCCGCCTGCTTTGCCTAACTCTTCACCCTCAGGGTGGGTAAGGCTTAAGGCGACGAGGGGAGCACCTACAACTGCTTCAATAACAGCGATGATCCAACCAAAAGCAGTGGTGGTGTAAATCATATAAGGAATTAAGGGAACATAAATACCAAGTGTGGCTCCCATCGTCCACATCATTGTAAAAACACCAAGTAAAACCGGCGTAATTTGAAGAAATAAGGTGATAGCTGCAAACGGGAAAGGATTCATGCAGGATGCGAAGGAGCCCGCTAGTGTTGCAACAAAACCCAGAAGAAGTGTCAAAAAGGTCGCCAACTCAGCGGAAATCATTAAAGTGGTTCCAAATAAACCAGCACTAAGAAGTGGATCTTTGTTGTCTCCGCCACTCATAATGCCTTGTATATATTCCAAAACAGGGTTCTGGATGCCATTTTGCATTGCTTTCGCATAAGCATTCATAAGTTTATTACCCGTATCTGGGCTAGAGACGGTTATTCCTGAGCTACTAATGGCATTGATTGTGTCATGCTCAAAATAATAGTTTGCATTAGATAAAGCTGTATTTAATGTTTTAGATTGAGCGGCGTCTAAGATACTGAATGCGGTGGTAGTTGATGGCGTTCCACTTATCGTTAGCCATTGTGCAGGGGGATTATTATTAGTAAATGTTACATCCGTAGGGACAGAAAAAGTGGTGGGTACTTCCCCTGTTTTAGGGTTAACAATTTTTGTTGTTGTTTTAACCAATTCATAATAATAACTACCCGCATGGATCCAACCTTCTCCAGATAATCTTGCATAATCACTATTCAAAGATTTAGGTTTAACGGATCCTTGTGCAATTTGTGACATTTGACCCAGAAATGCTAATTGAGCCGCATACACATATCCTGGATCGGGTTTAGCATAACTATCTTCCGTATATAAATAGGAGCTTGCCATTAACTGTGTTCCGGCTTCGGTGGCAGTAAACATGGCTTGAATGGCGGAAATTTTGGCGGTGGTGATCTGCTTTAGAGTAGCAGAATCAAACATATTGTATCCATCATTATCTTTGAATCCAATCCCATTATCATTTGGAAGAGGGGTTAAAGTTGTCGATACTTTAAACTGCCCACACATAGTATCGAAAGGCGCAGGTGCGGAACTACCTGATCCTTGTAAGCCGACTTGAAGGTAAGCATCTTGCGACATCGAGTTTGGATTAATGACAGGATCCTTTATAATGGTATAGATTTTAACTGGCCCATACTGTTGGAAAGGACCAGGTGCAGCTGATAAATTAGGGATATTGTTGATGGCACTCATGCAAGCGTTTGCTAAAAGAACCCTTTGAGTAAGAGTTTTGGTAGAATCGTTTGGTTTTAAGGTTGAACTTGAAACGGTACTAACGCCTTGAGATAACTGTCCTAGAACCACATTCCAGATAGAATTAGCAGCACCAATACCATTTAAAATAACCCATAATACAGTCATTTGTACCACAGAATATCCGCTGGTTGGTCCAGGAACCATTAAAACCATACCGGTAAAAGCACGCATAGGAACCCACATAGAGATTTTTTTCCCCATGGCTTCCCCTTCACGGGCAGTGTTAATGGTGGATATGACTCCCAGATAGGAAAGCGTGAGCGCGCCTACCGTGACAATAATGAAATTAAAGCGCTCAAACATCAAAGAAAGGGTGGCATTATAACTGGAGGCAACCAAATTAATGGCACCTACAGAACTGCCAAATATCATACCTAAATATTGCTGAGATTTATCTGAAGGACTGACCGTAAAAACCGCGGCCAATACTTCTGGGCAAATCAGGCAAAAAGCAAGAAATAGGAGTCCTTTTTTCATGAATTTTACTTACCGCCCTTGGGTTTAACGTCATCACCAGCTACTTTTTTGGCATTTGCATTTTTCTCAGCTGCTTGGCTGCCCTTATCGGAGGCGCTCTTATTAGCAGCATCGCCAATAGCCTGACCTTTAGAAGCGCCAGAATCAAAGCCTTCTTTAGCTTGTTTGGTCATATCACTTGGATCAAAGTTTTCAGTGGGGCCGCCCATCCAACGCATTATCTGATTAGGAAGCATATAGACCAATGAGAATGATTTATTCACAATGGCAATGATAAGAGAAACATACATGCCAAGGACGGCCAGAATACTGAACATACTGGGAGTGGTCGCTGAATTTAGGGCAGGCAGAAAACCATAATTGATAAATGCAATGCCAGCGTTTAGGAGGCTACCTGCCATGACAAATCCAAAAATCATTAGTGTAGGTCTTAGAAAGAGATTGGCCAGAATAACAAGAGCACTTGTAGCTTTACCTAATTCTTCTCCAGAAGGATGTGTAAGCCCTAAAGCAATGAGTGGTGCAGCCACAACAGCTTCAATAACTGCAATGATCCAACCAAAGGCAGAAGTCGTAAAAATCATATAGGGAATCAAGGGAACGTAAATGCCGAGTGTTGCCCCCATGCTCCACATCATGGTGAAAACCCCAAGAATAACGGGGAATATTTGCAAAACTAATACGATGATAGCATAGGGTAAAGGATTCATGCACGAAGCGGCGGAGCCAGCAAGAGACAAGAAAAATCCAACTAAGATACTCGCAAAAGTTGCAATTTCGGCACCCACCATTAGGGCTGTTCCAAAAGTGCCCACTTTAATAAGGGGATTTGAACCGCTGGTTAAATCTTGCAAACCTCCTATAACTTTATTTTGAAGACCATCACGCACGCTACCCACAATCGCATCTAAAAATTTATTACCTGTACTTGCATTAGAAACAGCTAATCCGACACTTGCAGGGGCTCCAACCGGATCATTTGTATAATAATCGTTTGCATTTTGAAGACCGGTATTTAATTGCTTTATTTGAGCATCACTTAAGATAACGAGTGCAGCCGTCGTTTGTCCCCCAGTAGTAGTCCAATTTGCTTGTGCATTAGCTGGAATCACAGTATCCATATTACTTGGAATCGCATTGGTGGAAGGCAAAGTTGTTGCTTGAGGGTTAGGGGTTATGGTGGATCCTTTTACCATTTCAAAGTAATAACTTCCTGCATGGATCCAACCCACCTGTGATAAATTTGCATAGGTACTATTAATGGAATTAGCAACTTTTTTGGTTGGTTGTGCAATTTGTGACATCTGACCGATATAGGCTTTAATTGCGGCGTAAATATACCCGGGTTCTGGTTTAACATAATTATTTGCATCGGTATATGGGTATTTACTGGCCATTAACTGTGCAGCTGCATCGGTCGCAGTAAAGATCGCTTGAGTAGCCGCAAGTTTAGCGGTGGTGAGTTGAGTCGCGGTTGCAATATCAAAAACATTATAGGCATCATTTGAATTATAGGAAGTGCTTATCGTAAATTGTCCACATAGGGTATTGTATGGCGCAGGAGCACCTTCTAAACCCACCATAAGATAGGCATTTTGGGAGATTGATTCGGGAATGCCTGGTCCTGGGGAGGGAGTTATAATCGCAGGATTTGTTTTAGTATAGATTTTAACAGGCCCAAATTGTTGGTAAGGGCCGGGAACCGTTGCGAGATTAGGAGGATTACTGGTATCGTTTGCGATGCTATTGACGGCATACATACAAGTATTTGCAAAGAGCCCATACTTAACTATATCATTACTTGTAAGATCAGGTAATGTGATGCCTGCAGTGACACTAACACCTTGAGATAACTGTGCCAGAACCACATTCCAAATAGAGTTAGCGGCACCAATCCCGTTTAATATAACCCATAACACGGTCATTTGTACCACCGAATATCCGCTGGTGGGTCCGGGAACCATTAAGAGCATGCCGGTAAAAGCGCGCATGGGAACCCACATAGAGATCTTCTTCCCCATGGCTTCCCCTTCACGGGCTGTGTTGATGGTAGAAACAATTCCCAGATAAGAAAGGGTGAGCGCGCCTACAGTGACAATTATGAAATTAAAGCGCTCAAACATTAAAGAAAGGGTTGCATTATAGCTTTCTCCCACCAAATTAATGGCACCCACAGAACTACCAAATATCATTCCCAAATATTGTTGAGATTTATCCGTGGGGCTAACGGAGAAAACCGTTGCCAATACTTCTGGGCAAATTAGGCAGAAAGCGAGAAATAATAGTCCTTTTTTCATCGTGCTTGGGTTCTCTTAAATTGAAAAAATGCCATAAACCATTCACGTAAACTACATCCTAATTTTTGATTGGCGATTTGAAAGCGCCAGAAATGAAAATGAAAGGCTAAAGATAAAGCGTAAAACATAAGTGCAATGGCGAGACCAGCCCCCATCCAATTTTTATGCCAAACCATATACAGAGAATAGCTAAAAAGCGACACCGCTAGAAACATAAAAAACACAACAATAAAACCAAAGTGACTAACTTGTTTATTTAAAGTTTCAGGCGTTAGATCCATTCGTTCAACTGCTTCATCAAAACTTTCTTCGTGTGTAGGCTTCTGGCTTGAAAAAATAAATTTGGCTTGGCGCCAGTAATACTTAGTTGAGTGCTTAAGATAATCAAGATCCACCCAGCGATCGACTTTGAGATCGATGACATGCCCCAAGATTTTGCGGGTTTTTTTTATGATGCCCATTTAAATATCCTTTCTTTCTTGATTGCCTGGCAAATTTGTTAACTGAACGATATGATTATAGAGTAGGTGCAAATTAGGACGTTCGCAATTCATGCCAGATCTTCACTTAGATGCAGTTAATGCTTTTTGGGATAGTTATGATCGCCGGACTTTATATCGAGTGATTGTAGCTCTCGAGCGCGTGGAACATTGGGTTATTGATGACATTCCTGAAATAGAGGCAGCACTAATTCGCCTTGGGGAAGTCATGGATCAAAATACTGGATTTGAACTCACTGAAGAAGCAAAATTAATTAGCGTTCTAGCTAACACTCGTGCCAGCAGAGCACTTCGATTACTACAGGCTTTAGATATTGCAAAACCGGGTTCTGCGTCGCAACTCTTAATGTATGCCGAAGAAGCGAGTGAAGAAGGGGAGGAAAAGACTCCTGATCCGCGCGCGCAATTGTTTTTACGACGCAATTTGGTTTTTGAACGACTACAATTATTATCGAGGGTGTTTGCGCCCCAAAGGGTTTCGTTAATCTTGAAAGCCCTAGAGCAACAGGATGAGTGAAACAAATTGTTATAGATAAAGGGAGTTCAAGTATGAAAATTGTGAAAAATAGGGGTGGGTTCGGCCCATTGGTGTTAGGCATCAGTCTAATGGCAGCGCTCTATGGTTGGATAGTATATGCCGGTGAAATTGAAACAGATATTGATGCAAATGCGGCGGCGGTGGCATCACAAAATCCGGGTATCAGTGTTGGAGGTGTTACGATCCCAGGCGTTGTTATTTCGCCTGAGAATTTGGTACTCGAAAAAACAGTTCAGAACACTCTTGAAGCCCAACAAAATTCTAGTGTCAGTACCGAACTTTATGGGATTTCTCCCATGGCTCCTGCAGATCTCATGATAGCCAAGCATTTTAGCGTTTATTGTGCAGAAGGCGTGGAATCCGGCACTTGTACCAGTGATCCTCTGCTGCAATATGGGGATATTAAGATCTCCAGTATTTTATCTGGGACAGCTTATAATGCACCCAGGCTTCAGGCAGCGCAAGATTTCTTGGGGAATTTAATGAACCCTGCTCCTGGTCCAAATGTGGCTAACTTCAGTTCTTCTGGGCAGATGAGCGCAACAGTTGCTCTAGATCCTAAAACGAAGGCGGACTACGTTCAGGCATTATCAGATGAGGCAATTCTTTCTGTGGTACGTCAACCGTTTGCGGAAATGATTGCTAAAAGAACCGTTCCAACGGGGGAAAATTCTGGCGGTTTTTCTGAAATGCAAAAGATGGAACAAAATGCGATTCAGCGGTTTATGAGTACGGGTTGGGCTACAGGATTAGCGCAAAAAAATGCCCAGCAAATCCAACAAGATCAGGCTATGATGCAAGCATATCAAGTGTGGCTGGAATATGAACGTTATCGCCAATCTGAACGCTTGGAAGCTTTGTTAGCGGTTTTAGTGTTACAAAACTTTAGATCGCAGAAAGCGGCTGCTGGGGTAATGAAGCAAGCAGAATCCAGTACCGGAGACAGTACAAGTTCTGCTC
>JBEICO010000079.1:0-6922 GCA_040383965.1 Francisellaceae bacterium | reverse complement strand
TCTGGGATCACTTTTGCGCTGTTCTTTTTGGCTGAATATGCCAATATGACTTTAGTTTCAGTGCTTGCCACTCTCTTATTTTTAGGAGGTTGGCTTTCTCCTTTCCAAGGGTTACCTGTTGCAAATGCATTATTCAGTTGGATCCCAGGCATCGTATGGTTAATGTTAAAAGTCAGTTGTTTTTTATTCTTATTTTTATGGTTGCGTGCAACCTTTCCAAGGTATAGGTATGATCAAATTATGCGTTTAGGATGGAAAATTTTTATACCGGTGACTTTGGTGTGGCTTGTGGTATTAGGCATAATGATTAAACTGAAAGTGAGTCCTTGGTTTGTGTAAAGTTATTCAGAAGTTAAAACACTACTGTAAAAGTTTTTTATTGTGGGAATTGCTTTTAGGTCTTAAACTCACCGGACGCCATTTTTTCTCCAGAAAAATCACTTTACAATACCCAGAGGAAAAAACCCCTCAATCTGTACGGATGCGTGGGATCCACGCCTTACGGCGCTATGCGAATGGGGAAGAACGGTGCATTGCTTGTAAGTTATGTGAGGCAGTTTGCCCAGCACTTGCCATTACCATAGAAGCTGAGCCAAGAAGTGATGGTTCCAGGCGAACTACGTTGTATGAAATTGATCTCTTCAAATGCATTTATTGTGGGTTCTGTGAAGAATCTTGTCCTGTCGATGCCATTGTGGAAACAAGTCTCACAGAATATCATTTTGAGAATAGAGGTGAAAATATTTTAACCAAAGACAAACTGTTAGCCATTGGAAGTAAGTACGAAACTTTAATTGCTGCAGAGAGGGCAGAAGATGCAAAGTATCGGTAATATTTCCCAGAACTTGTTTTACATGTTTTCAGGCGCTTCGGTTCTGGGTGCTTCCATGGTGATCCTCTCTAAAAATCCCGTAAGAGCTGTTTTATTTTTAGTCATGACCTTTTTTTCAACTGCAGGATTGTGGATGCTCTTAGAAGCTGAATTTTTGTCTGTGACATTGGTTTTAGTTTATGTTGGTGCGGTGATGGTGTTATTTTTATTTGTGGTAATGATGCTAGATGTGGAATTCTCTTCTATTAGAGAAGGGTTTACCCGTTATCTACCGCTCGGTTTCTGTGTTTCTGTATTAGTGGTGATTTGCTTAGTATATGTTGTTGGCAGCAAAAATTTTGGAATATCCCTTATTCCTTTGCCCATACCACATTCGTCCGAGTATTCTAATACGTTGGATTTAGGGGTAATGCTGTATACAAAATATTTATATCCATTTGTGTTGGCAGGCGTATTATTATTGGTGGCTATTATATCAGCCATTAGCTTAACCTTTAGAGGATATCGGGGACGGAAAAAAGTCGATCCAGACTTTCAAATCCAAGTACGTAAGGAAGATAGGGTTCGATTAGTAAAGATTGTCAGCAAAACCGAAAAGGGGGGCAGCTAACATGATTGCATTGTCAGACTACTTAACCCTTAGCGCCATATTATTTGGTTTAGGGGTGGCAGGCATTTTTATCAATCGCAAAAATATTATTATATTACTGATGTGTATTGAATTGATTTTGTTGTCTGTTAGTACAAATTTTATTGCTTTTTCTCGATATCAAAATGATCTTTCCGGGCAAATATTTGTATTTTTTATTTTAACAGTGGCAGCTGCAGAAGCCGCCATAGGCCTTGCCATTTTAGTGGTACTTTTTAGAAATAAAAAGTCTATCAATGTTGAGGAAATGGATCTTCTGAAAGGATAAATAATGGATGAAATAAAAGCATTATGTCTGGCCGCTGTCTTTTTGCCTTTAGGAGCTGCTCTTCTTTCTGGATTATTCGGGAAATGTATGGGTCGAATTGGGGCGCATACAGTGACTATCTTTGCAGTTTTGGCGTCTTTCATATTGTCAGCTTATCTTGCGTATAAAATTCATAGTAATAGCGAATTAACTCAAAACTTTAATCTATATACTTGGGGCAATATTGGTGCTATTCGTTTTTACGTCGGATTTTTACTAGACAGGCTTAGTGTTTTGATGATGGTGGTGGTGAGTTTTGTCTCTTGTATGGTTCATATTTATGCGGTTGGCTATATGAGGGATGATCCAGGATATCAAAGGTTCTTTAGTTACATTTCATTATTTACCTTTGGCATGTTGATGTTGGTTAGCAGCAATAATTTTTTACAACTCTTTTTTGGGTGGGAAATGGTTGGGCTAATGTCCTATTTGTTAATTGGATTATGGTATAAAAAAGAAAAAGCTATTTTTGCTAATTTGAAGGCTTTTATTGTAAATAGAATAGGAGACTTTGGCTTTATATTAGGGATTTCTGGCATATTATATTATTTCGGAACGTTAGATTACGCGTTGGTTTTTGAACAGGCAGAAAGAGTTCATGTTAGTGGAGAAATCCTAAGAATAACTTCTAGCATTGCTTTTCCCGCCATCAGTGCTATTTGTTTTTGCTTGTTTATAGGTGCCATGGGTAAATCTGCTCAAGTTCCTTTACACGTTTGGTTACCCGATTCTATGGAGGGTCCAACGCCGATATCGGCATTGATCCACGCTGCTACTATGGTGACTGCGGGTATCTTTATGCTAGCGAGACTCTCTCCCTTATTCGAATTTTCTAACGAGGTTTTGAACTTTATATTGTGCATAGGATCGCTCACTTGCTTATTGATGGGTTTGGTGGGAATAGTTGAAAATGATATTAAACGAATCATAGCCTATTCAACCTTATCGCAATTGGGGTATATGATGGTTGCGATGGGGGTTTCCGCGTATCCTCTAGGAATATTTCATTTAACGACTCATGCCTTTTTTAAGGCATTATTATTTTTAGGAGCGGGTTCGGTAATAATGGCTTTGCACCATGAGCAAGATATTTGGAAAATGGGTAACCTGAGAAAATCGATGCCCATCACCTACTGTACGATGTTAATAGGATCGCTTGCGTTAATTGGGTTTCCGTTCTTTTCAGGGTTTTATTCTAAAGATCTGATCATTGAAGCCGTTCGGTTTTCAAATTCAACCGTCGCGAGCATCGCTTACCCTATTGTATTAGGGAACGTTTTTATTACAGCGCTATATACCTTTAGATTATTTTTTGTGGTTTTTCACGCAGATCCTAGCACTTTGCACGTACATTCCAGGCTCACTGAATCGCCTAAAATTATTTGGATCCCATTGGTTTTATTGGCAATTCCCTCTGTGTTTTCGGGAGGATTAATCATTGATGGGTTATTTCAAGATTATTTTAAGGATTCAGTATTCATTCATGCAGATCATGTTGCGTTTAAAATGTTAACAGAGGAATATCATGGGGCTATGGCAATGGGTTTCTCTGGATTTATGGCACCCCCATTTTGGTTATCCATGGCGGGAGTCACTGTGGCATGGGTTTTTTATATACAACTCCCCTTATTACCAGTAGTCATTGCAAGGAAATGTTGGTTTGTCTATCAAGTGCTAAAAAATCAATTTGGGTTTAATGCATTTAATCAAAAAGTGATTATTCGGGGAACTCGGGCAATAGGGCGAGTCTTTATGCAAGTCGGAGAAAAATGGTTAATCGATGGAATTGGGGTGAATGGAACTGCCAGAATGATTGGCCGTTTTTCCAATCGGATCCGAGAGTTTCAAACCGGATATTTATATCATTATGCGTTTATGATGATTATGGGTTTTCTCTTTTTGTTAGTTTGGCTGGTATTAAGCGAAAAAAGATAGGACGAAGAGCATGACGGTTCCAATATTAAGCTTACTCATTTGGATCCCTATTTTGGGAGGATCCCTATTATTGCTTTTTAGAAAAAATTCTAATCCTGCCATTGTTCGCTTAATGGCTTTAATAATCGCATTGGTATGTTTACTGTTATGCCTTCCTCTTTTAGGGGGATTTGATAGCCACACGGCAGAGATGCAATGGCAGGAGCATAATACCTGGATCCCCTCCCTGCGTATTTATTATACGCTGGGAGTAGATGGGTTTTCATTGCCCTTGATTATCTTAACGTGTTTTATGAGCATTTTGGTGTTCTTAGCAAGCTATCGATCGGTAAAACACCAAGTTGCGGATTATTGCGCAGCTTTCTTAATGATGCAAGGCATGATGTGCGGGGTATTTTCTGCTTTGGATGCGGTGTTGTTTTACGTCTTTTGGGAAGCCATGTTAATTCCCATGTTCTTAATTATTGGGATTTGGGGAGGTAGTAATCGTATATATGCCTCCCTAAAATTTTTCTTATATACGTTTTTAGGTTCTGTTTTACTTTTGATAGCCATTATTTATCTACAATTATTGGCAAGCCAAGTTCCCTGGATCGATAAAGAAACGGTATTCAATATCTTAACTTTTCAGCAATTACCTCTGCAATATAATGCGCAAAAATGGCTCTTTATTGCCTTTTTAGTGGCGTTTGCAGTTAAAGTACCCATGTGGCCGGTGCATACTTGGTTACCAGATGCCCATGTGGAAGCGCCAACGGGAGGATCTGTTATATTGGCAGCAATTCTATTAAAGATGGGGGGCTATGGCTTTTTACGGTTTCTATTGCCCATCACGCCAGATGCAAGCCAAGCGTTTGCGAGTGGCATGATAGCTTTATCCTTAATTGCAATTGTCTATATTGCCTTAGTAGCTATTGTTCAAAAGGATATGAAAAAATTAATTGCTTATTCTTCTATTTCGCATATGGGTTTTGTGACGTTGGGTCTTTTTTTAGGGTTTTCGATTGTCTCTAAAACGCACGATCTGGATGTTGCCGCTTTGGCGATCGAAGGTTCTCTCATACAAATGATTTCACATGGTTTTATTTCTGCGGCATTATTTCTGTGTGTTGGGGTTTTATATGATCGATTACATAGCAGACAAATTCAAGATTATGGCGGTGTGGTAAATACCATGCCAATTTTTGCAGCCTTTTTTATGTTGTTTGCTATGGCCAATGTAGGGCTTCCTGGAACGTCAGGATTTGTTGGAGAATTTTTAGTGATATTAAGCGCTTATAAGGCAGATTTTTGGATAGCCGCATCGGCAGCCACTATTTTAGTGTTTGGAGCTTCTTATACCTTATGGATGTATAAGCGCGTTATTTTCGGAGCTGTCCAGCAACCGGGAGTAGCAACGTTACAGGATATTCAAGGAACAGAGAAATGGATTTTTATCTTGCTAGCAGCTTGCGTGATTGGATTAGGGCTTTGGCCACAGCCTTTAATACAGTTAATGGAAACCTCTACTAAGCACTTAGTGGTACAAATGTTACAGTCCAAACTTTGAATGTGGGAATAGATATGCAAATCTCAGAATGGTCTTCTCTTTATCCAGAATTATGGCTAGTGTCTATGACCTGTTTAGTTCTTATTGTCGATCTTTGGGTGTCGCGTTGGTCAAAATGGATCCCTTACTTATTGTGTCAGTTTACTCTGGTGGTGGTATTGTTATTAACAGTGCAGAATATGGGAGAAAATACGACTTTAATTCTGAACAATATGTTCATTAGGGATGATGTTGGGAGCTTGCTAAAATTCTTTATGGCTTTATTCGGTATTTTTGTTTTTTTCTATTCGAGAAGATATCTTTTTGAAAAGCAACAGTATCGCAGTGAATATTTTGTATTATGCCTTTTTTCCATTTTTGGCATGATGATTATGGTTTCTTCAATGAATTTTCTAAGTTTATATTTAGGGATTGAATTAATGGCATTACCTTTGTATGCATTAATTACCCTGGTAAGAGAGGACCAAAAAGCATCTGAGGCTGCTATGAAATATTTTATTATGGGAGCTTTAGCCTCTGGAATGATGCTGTATGGGATTTCATTATTATATGGGGTTACAGGGAGTTTTGGCTTGGCAGAAATTTCGGCCAAAATTGGATCCCATGAGATACTGCAACAACATACGTTATTGTTGGGTTTAGTATTTATTTTGATTGGATTTGCTTTTAAATTTGGAGCTGTGCCGTTTCATATGTGGTTACCAGATGTGTATCAGGGCTCTCCCATTGCAGTTACTTTATTTATTGGTACGCTGCCAAAATTAGCAGCATTTGGGTTTGCGATCCGCTTATTCATAAGCACTTTTGAAACGCTTAATCCCCATTGGCAATCCCTGTTGATGATGATGGCTGTTTTGTCCTTAGGTGTTGGGAATCTGGTCGCCATCGCGCAAAAAAACTTAAAACGGATGTTAGGGTATTCAACCATTGGTCATATGGGATTTTTGTTTCTAGGGCTAATTGCGGGCCCACAATCTGGGTTTTCAGCAGCCCTTGATTATGTCCTCATTTATGCGCTTATGGCATTAGGAGTTTTTGGATTAATGACTATTTTAAGCGATGCTGGATTTGAAGTAGAAGAGATCCAAGATCTAAAAGGACTGGGGCAACGGCGTCCATGGCTTGGGTTTTTAATGATGCTCATCCTTTTGTCATTAGCGGGGATCCCGCCTTTCGCCGGATTTTTTGCCAAGTTTTTTGTATTGGATGCTTTAATTCAGGCAGGGCAAGTAGAGCTTGCGATTATTGCAGTATTAGCGACGGTGATTGGCGCTTATTATTACCTAAGAGTGATTCGAGTGATGTATTTTGATAAGCCGGAAGATGGGGTGGAAATTATTCCTGCCCTTTCTAATGAACTGTCGAGTTCAGAGCTTTTGCTGTTCTCTTTTAATGGACTAGCACTACTCGTTCTGGGGTTATTTCCAGCCTTCTTAATTCATTTATGTGAAAAAGTGTTAGCCCTACCTCAGTAAAATATCCTAAAACCACCTATGGCCCTCCAAAAACTTTTTCTGGAGGGCATAGTGTTATAGCAAAATAGAGATGTCCTATTCCTGGCAAGATCCAAATGTCCGGTTTGTGAACCTGACTTAACAATTAAACCTTTCATTTAAATTAGACATAGCATCCAAAAAAAGTTGCTTGTTG
>JBEICO010000078.1:0-6977 GCA_040383965.1 Francisellaceae bacterium | reverse complement strand
CAACTGAATCTAAAGTGGGTTTTTCAATAATGGGCACTACATTACTCATGTTATCTCCTTGCTTTACAAATTAAAGTTCAGCTTAGAGACAAATTATCAAATTAAACCTTTAGCTTCACACCTTCTCACCGGTAGGACACTTAATATCTTGGTGAATCCCTAAAATACCAACAATCTGATCATCCTTATCTTTAAGAGGGAGTTTGTTAACAATAACCATGCGGGGCCCATTAACATTCCATCTGACTTCTTTAGAATTTAATATTGTTTTTCCTTCTAAAACCATTAAATCGGATTTTTGATAGGATTCTGCCTCATCGGCCCAAGGAAAATCATAATCTGTTTTGCCAATGACCTCACTGATGGTATTTAACCCCAACGCTTCCAAAAAATGGTCATTTCCACCCTGATACCTGAGTTCCTTATCTTTCCAAAATATATAGCAAGGAATATTCCTTAGTAATAACATCATTTTTATAGATTCATATTCTTCCATTAAGTACCTCTCTTAATAAAGAAGAACGTTATAGTACCTCAAATTTAAAAGGGATCCTATCCTGAACACGTTAGAATCAAGGTAACTAAAATTAGATATATTACTTATTATTTTGGTGGCTCTTTATATTCAACACGATATCATAAATTGGCGCGCCCGGAGAGATTCGAACTCCCGACCGCCTGGTTCGTAGCCAGGTACTCTATCCAGCTGAGCTACGGGCGCACTTATTTCGAAATGTTGGCGGAGAGAGAGGGATTCGAACCCTCGATGGAGTTTAAGCCCCATACTCCCTTAGCAGGGGAGCGCCTTCAGCCACTCGGCCATCTCTCCACTTCTCTTAAGAAGTAGAGGAGTGTATCACGAATGCCCAAAAAAATGAATGGGAATGAAGGCCGAAAAATTCGGCAAATGATGAGCTTTTTATACTGCTTAGTCTTTATCTGTTGTTTGAGTGGTTTTATCCTGCAACGCAGCTTCTAAATTCGCAACTTTTTCACGCTGGATCCTCTGATAGATCTCCTCACGATGCACAGAGACATCTTTTGGGGCATTTACGCCAATACGTACTTGATTTCCTTTAACCCCTAGTACTGTAACTGTCACCTCGTCCCCTACCATCAAGGTTTCACCCACACGTCTTGTTAAAATTAACATAGCTCAATCTCCTTTCCTGCTTATAATGATCTCAACAGCTTATCGCTGTTTCTTTTGATTCTACTCCCAATTGAAAAGCTTCATGCAACGCACGCACAGCTCGCTCCAAATGCTGTTCATCAATTACCACAGAAATCTTAATTTCTGATGTTGATATTAATTGAATATTAATTTTTTCTTTCCCTAAAACCTCAAACATCTGACTAGCAACACCGGCATGTGAGCGCATCCCAACTCCCACTAAAGAAAGTTTTGCAACTCTTTCATCTACTCGAATACCTTTAAGCTCTAAATCAAGCACCGCTTTTTCTAGAATGGCAAAGGCCGCTTTAGAATCTCGTTTATGGACAGTAAAAGCTAAATCGATCGCACCTTCTGCATTTAGAGTTTGTACAATCATATCAACTTCAATATGCTGAGCACTAATAGGGCCTAAAATACTAGCGGCTAGTCCGGGATAATCAATAACTCCATTAACAACCAACTTTGCTTCATCTCGATTAAAAGCAATCGCAGAAACCACAGAGCGTTTCATATTTTCTTGATCTGCAACAATCAAAGTTCCCAACCCTTCTTGAAAAGTTGAGAGCACTCGAACCGGTACTTGATACGCACCCGCAAATTCTACTGCACGACTCTGCATCACTTTTGCGCCATTACTTGCCATTTCTAACATTTCTTCAACAATAATTTCCGGAATAAGCTGCGCACCAGAAACAACTTTAGGATCCACTGTATACACGCCTTCCACATCGGTATAGATCTGACATTCATCCGCGTTTAACGCAGCTGCCAATGCAACAGCCGTGAGATCCGAACCCCCACGACCAAGCGTGGTAATATTTCCGAAATCATCCGTACCTTGAAAGCCTGCTACAATCACAACCCTACCCATAGCAAGATCAGCTTTTATTTTTGAGGCATCAATACCTAAAATGCGCGCCTTATTATGCGCGCTGTCTGTTCTAATATGAACTTGCGCACCTGTATAAGAACGCGCTTTACAACCTAATTCAAGTAACAGCAAACTGAGTAATGCAATGGTGACTTGTTCACCTGTAGACAATAAAACATCAAATTCTCGAGGATCTGGAAAGGCGCTGATTTCATGTGCTAATTCAACTAAACGATCCGTCTCTCCAGCCATAGCTGAAACTACCACGACTAACTCATGGCCTAATTCACGGGAACGAAGAATTTTCTCGGCAACTTGGCGGATCCGCTCAACATTGCCAACTGATGTTCCACCAAATTTTTGTACGATTAAAGCCATATTTTTGTACTAGCCAAAAGGGGCTTATTATTACACACCTAGATCCGCTCCTCAACCCAACCATAAACACTACTTAGTGCGTGAGATAAATGTTCAGGCTGACTTCCTCCACCCTGTGCCATATCTCTACGACCTCCACCCTGCCCACCTACTTGTTTCGCAACGTAACTTACCAATTCATTGGCCTTAATGCTGTCAGGACAATCAGGCGTAACCGCTGCAATTAACTGGATCTTTTGCTGTTCGTCTATTCCCCCTAGAACCACGACAGCACAACCCAATTGACTCTTTAAACGATCCGCTGCTTCACGTAAAGTCTTGATGTCCCCTATTGCCAATTTAACGGCCAGGATCTTAATCCCTTTAATTTCACGGATATCTTCTGAATAATTGCTCCCTTTCCCAGTCGCCATATTCGATTTAAGCTTCTGCAGATCTTGCTCTAATTGACGATTTTTAACCTGCAATTGCAGCAATTTTTCTTCAACGTTCTCTCGAGGGCATTTCAGAACCACTGACAAACGACTTAATACAGCTTCAAAAGAGTCTAGCCAAGACAAAGCTTTTTCACCTGTAACGGCTTCAATGCGACGGATCCCCGCCGCAATACCAAATTCCGCAGTGATTTTAAATAGGCCAATATCTCCCGTACGCTGCACATGAGTACCACCACACAGTTCCACCGAAAAATCCCCACCCATATGCAATACTCGCACATCCTTACCATATTTCTCACCAAATAAGGCCATCGCTCCACTAGATAGCGCTTTTTCAATTGGCAATACTTCTGTAGCAACTATACTGTTCTCGCGGATCTTTTCATTAACCACTTGCTCAATTGCGTGCAATTGCTCTGAATTAAGCGACTCAAAATGTGAGAAATCAAATCGCAACCTCTCTGGTTCCACCAATGATCCCTTTTGTTGCACATGCGTACCAAGAACCAATCTTAAAGCTGCATGCAACAAATGCGTCGCAGAATGGTTAAGAGCAGTCGCTTTTCTTTTTACGGTGTCAACATTCGCAGAAACAACCATCCCTATTTTAAATATGCCTTCTTTCACCACACCATAATGCAATTCTGCTTCTTGGATTTTCCGCGTATTTTGAACTTCAAAAAGATTGTCTGAAAAAGAAAGCTCCCCGCAATCTCCAACTTGCCCACCTGCTTCTGCATAAAAAGGCGTATGATCTAAAACTATGGCACCCGTTTCTCCCAAAGACAATTGCGGGACTTCATTTGCACCCACATATAAAGCCACAATCTTGGCATTTGTCTTTAAAGAATCATATCCCACAAAGTCGGTAGTATGTTTTGTGGTTACTCTATCGTTATAGTCTACCGAAAACTGACTGGCTTCTCGTGCCCGCGTTTTTTGTGCTTCCATAGCTCGATTAAACCCCGGCATATCTAAACTCATGCCCCGTTCTCTCGCAATATCTGCAGTAAGATCTACCGGAAAACCATAAGTGTCATACAGTCGAAATACCGTATCCCCGGGAATTTCAACACCCGTTAATTTCGCAATATCTTGCTCTAAAATTTTTAATCCTTGTTCTAATGTCCTTGCAAACTGTAATTCTTCTTGCAGCAAGACACGAACACTTCTTCTTTTCTTTTATCCAATTCAGGATAAGCTTCCCCCATTTCAATGGCTAAAGGGGAAACCAGTTGATGAAAAAAGGGTTCCACAAATCCTAAGCGATGCCCATGACGAATTGCGCGACGTGCAATTCGTCGCAACACATACCCTCTGCCCTCATTAGAAGGAAACACACCATCTAAAATTAAAAAGGCACAAGATCGAATATGATCTGCAATAACGCGAAGAGATTGATTATGGATATCTGTAATATTTCCTAATTTAACAATCGCATTAATTAAATTCTTAAAGATATCAATTTCATAATTACTATGAACGCCTTGCAGCACCGCCGCAATACGCTCTAATCCCATTCCGGTATCCACAGACGGTTTTGGTAATGGTGCTAATACCCCATCTTCAGATCGGTTATATTGCATAAATACCAGATTCCAGATCTCTATGTAGCGATCACCCTCTTCTTCTAGACTCCCAGGTGGTCCTCCTGCAATTTCAGGACCATGATCATAATAAATCTCCGTACAAGGACCGCAAGGACCCGTATCTCCCATGGACCAAAAATTATCTTTCATACCACATCGAGAAAAACGTTTGGGATCAATCCCCATATCCTGGAGCCAAATATTTTCCGCCTCTTTATCTTCTTCAAATACCGTTACCCATAATCGATCCGGAGAAAGCTTAAGTACTCCCGTTAGGAAATCCCAAGCAAATTCTATGGCTTCCCGCTTAAAATAATCTCCAAAACTAAAGTTACCCAGCATTTCAAAAAAGGTGTGATGACGGGCAGTATATCCTACGTTTTCCAAGTCATTATGCTTTCCACCTGCACGCACACAACGCTGACTGCTGGTGGCACGAGTGTAAGAACGTGGTTCACTTCCCAAAAAAGTCTCTTTAAACTGAACCATCCCTGCATTCGTAAATAACAAGGTTGGATCATTGCTTGGAACTAAAGAGCTGCTTGAAACAATCGTATGACCCCGCTTTTCAAAGTACTCTAAAAACGTTTGACGTAACTGCCCAGTCTTCATAACATCCTCAATCTTCAAGTTCTAATGCTGCTTCTTCTTCAACCCTTGCATTTTTTGCCCCAGGCACAACAGGAGCAAGCAACTTATCACGGATGATCTTTTCTAATTCATCTGCAATCTTTATGTTATCTGTTAAGAACTGCTTCACATTTTCCTTTCCTTGACCAATGCGATTCCCCTTATAACTGTACCATGCGCCTGCTTTATCGATTAAATTCAGCTTAACACCAAGCTCAACCACTTCTCCTAAACGGCAGATACCTTGTCCATAATAGATTTCGAAATCGGCCTGTTTAAAGGGCGGCGCCACTTTATTCTTAACCACCTTCACTCGAGTCTCATTCCCTAAGATTTCATCTCCCTTCTTAATAGCTCCCGTGCGGCGAATGTCCAAACGAACCGAAGCATAAAACTTTAACGCATTACCCCCTGTTGTGGTTTCAGGACTACCAAACATAACACCAATTTTCATGCGGATTTGATTAATAAATATCACCAACGTGTTGGAGCGTTTAATATTCGCTGTTAATTTTCGAAGTGCTTGAGACATCAACCGAGCTTGCAGCCCCATATGTTGATCCCCCATCTCACCCTCAATTTCTGCTTTAGGGGTTAATGCCGCAACAGAGTCTATGACCACCACATCGACCGCACTGGATCGAACCAGCATATCCGTAATTTCAAGTGCTTGCTCGCCCGTATCTGGCTGTGACACCAAAAGTTCATCAATCTTCACGCCCAGTTTTTCAGCATAACTGGGATCTAAAGCATGCTCGGCATCCACAAAAGCAGCCGTGCCACCGCGTTTTTGACACTCTGCAATCACTTGCAAGGTTAAGGTGGTTTTACCAGATGACTCCGGCCCAAAGATTTCGACCACTCGACCTTTTGGTAATCCCCCAATTCCAAGGGCAATGTCTAATCCTAAAGAACCCGTCGAAATAGCCTCTATATTTGCTACGGCACTGCCATCCCCCATCAGCATGACTGCGCCTTTACCAAATTGTCGTTCGATTTGAGATAAAGCTGCGCTTAAAGCCTTTTTTTTGTGATCATCCATCAGACTATCCCCCTATATAAAATAAACTTGCAAACTAACTACTTAAAATTTCAACACAAAAAACACGCCCTCTACTTTTTTAATAACATTCTTAGATTATCGCACAACTTATGCGTCAATCGATAGCATCTACACACTAGGTCATTAAACGGAGAATTATTTTTACGAGTATTTACACGATCAGGAACCCACAGAATAAAACTCTGTCAAAGAGCCAAATAGGAGATCTTGAACATGCCCATCACGAAAAAGGCTAGCCAACAGATAGAAGCCATTGCCATGGATGCCTTAACACCGGTCATTAATCAAGAAAGATTTGATGTGGTTGTCAAAATGGCAGAGGGGTTTCACGCCCTGGCAGAAAAAGGATACCCTGGTGCAAGGGAATTCCTTAATGAGCTCTTCGACCTACTTGGAGAACATTTTCACACTGATTTCAAACAAGATGATAAAGAATTGTTGCAATTACAATCTATTCTTTTACGCTCTTTAAAAAATAAAGAATTTTACCAAAAAAAGTTTGAGCAATTTACAAATAGTGCTGCCATTGATCTTAATAAGCTTGACACAAGCAAGCCAGATATGGAGGAAACAGAAAAAAACCTTGCGGAAAGGGAGACCAAAACAAGTGCGCCAGGCATTAAAAAAGTTAAAATACTTAAAAAAGAAGAAACCAAAATTGAATTAGAAATCAAAGGGCTTAGAGCTAAAATTAGTGTCCTACCGGTGATGTAGTTTGACATGCATGCCAAAGCTTTAATTCAATTTTGAATATCTTTTAAGCCCAACAAGACTTAATGCCATCAACATGATAGGTTATAATCCTACATTCCAAAAACCATGCCATATACTT